>JAITVR010000211.1 GCA_031285695.1 Prevotellaceae bacterium | reverse complement strand
GCCATCGCTCATTCCGTACAACCTGCGCAAGGGTTTTGGGCTGCCCACCGTGGAGCAGCACGAGGCCATGTACGCCTACTATTTTTACCGCCTGCTACAGCGCGCCAAGCGTGTGCGCTTGGTGTACAACAGCCAAGCTACCGACAGCAGCACCGGCGAAATGAGCCGCTACCTGCGCCAGCTGATGATGGAAAGTCCGCACAGCGTGCCCGTGCGCAGCGTTACCTACAGCGTAACGTACACCAAACCAAAACCGATTGCGGTGGAAAAATCGGGCGAAGTTTTGGCCATTTTAAATGAATATTTAGACGGAGGAAACCGCGCGCTATCGGCAAGTTCTCTCAATAAATATTTGGAATGTCCGCTCAAGTTTTACTTTGAAAAAATTGCGCAGCTGCACGAGCCCGACGAGGTTACGGAAGAGGTGGACGGTCGCATGCTGGGCAATATTTTTCACCGCACCATGCAGGAAATTTACACGCCGCTGCTCAACAAAAATACCACGGAGGAAGACCTGAAAATTTTGCTGCGCGACAAGGAAAAAATTGCCGTGTTGGTGGAAAAGTTTACCGCCAAAGAATTTTTTGGCAACGAAAACGAGGTGGACGAAGTGCGCCGCAACGGCAAGCTGCTCATGGTAAAAGAGGCTGTGCAAAAGTACGTTGCCGGCACGCTAAAGTACGATGCGCAGCGCGCGCCGTTTACCATTGCCGGATTGGAGGAGAAAATCGAAGGAAATATTTTGGCAAACATTGGCGGAAGCGAGCGCAGCATTAAGTTTGTTGGCTCTATCGACCGCATGGATATTTGCACAAAAAGCACCTGCATTATTGACTACAAAACGGGTAGCGCCGATGAGCGTAAAACCCGATTTTTGTCAGTAGATTCTCTTTTTAGCGAAAGCGCAAACCAGCGCCGCCCCGAAGTTTTTCAAACGCTGCTGTACTCGCTTTTAGTGCAAAAGAAGCACAGCACAGCCGCCGTGCAGCCCGCGCTATACTTTGTGCGCAGCATTTACAAAAATGATTTCGACAGCCAAATAAAAATCAAATCCGAAAAAAATTACGAGGAGGTGGACGATGCTACGCCGCACCTTCCGCGCTTTGAAGAATTGCTGCAAGCCAAGTTGGGCGAGCTGTTTGACACCTCGCGCCCCTTTGTACAAACCGACGAGGCGGACACCTGTGAGTACTGCCCCTTCAGCGAAATTTGCCATAAGTAAAACCTACAGTTTGTGCGGATTACGACACCAACATAATTCAACACGCTAATAATCAACACAATACATACACCCGTATCACATTAAATTAATTTTCTACGGAATTTCTAGAACGCTCAGCCAACTTAAACAAATAATGTTTTTTTCATGTTGTAAAAAATTAAATGATTAAGAGTTTAGTAAAAAAATCTTGAACAGGAGCTGCAAACGCAAAAATCCCTGCTCTACCACAAAGGCGGACCAGGGATTTTATGCCATAAAACATTCTACTTTCAGCTACGCAATTCGCTGAGAATATATATATGATTTAGAGTTTTTTGTGATTACATCTGGGGAGGTTAAAAACATTTTATTTGCTGAAAATTACTTAACAAAGGTAAGAAATTATTGGCTAATTGTTTTTTACCGCCCGCTGCCTTACCGCCTCAAACAGCGTTACCGCTGCGGCGGCACTCACGTTGAGCGAGGCAATGGTGCCGCACAGCGGAATTTTCACCAAGGTATCGGCAGTCCTAATTATTTCGGGTGAAATTCCTGTTTCCTCCGAGCCCATTACAATTGCAGTGGGTTTATCGAAGGTGGCGGAGTACAAATCGCCTTCGGCTTTTTCGGTGGCGGCTACAATTTGAATGCCGCTATCGCGCAAAAAATAAATGGCGCTGCGCAAGCTCGGTACGCGGCACACGGGAACAAGGTTGAGCGCGCCAGCCGAAGTTTTAAGCGCATCGCCGTTGATTTGCGCCGCGCCTTTGGCAGGAACCACTATGGCGTGCACGCCGGCACATTCGGCCGAGCGGGCTATGGCGCCGAAGTTGCGCACATCGGTAACGCTGTCGAGCAGCAGCACAAGCGGCATTTCGCCTTTTTCAATCACGCTGATTATCGTTTCCTCCAAGTTGGCGTACTCAATGAGCGAAGCAAACGCCACCACACCCTGATGATTTTTTTGCGTAAGCCCGTTCAACTTTTCCTGCGGCACGTACTGCATGGGAATTTGGTGCCCGTCAATGAGCGCAAGCAGCTCCTGCGCCAACTCGCCGTCCAAGCCTTTTTTGAGCATTACCTTGTCTATTTCGCGCCCGCTTTGTATGGCCTCCATCACAGGGCGAATGCCGAAAAGCATGTTTTCGGGAGCAGGCTTTCTCTGTTTAAAGAAAGGTTTTTTACCGTTGTTGAACTGTTGACTTGTTGAGCCGTTGAATCGTTCGTTATCGTTTCTCATTTTTTAATTCTATTTTAATATTTTCTCAACTTGAGATTCTTCGCTTCGCTCAGAATGACAAGCCACATTTTCATTCTCCACTCTCAATTCTCCATTCTCAACTATATCAGCTTTCCCCACTCCCACATCAAATCTTCCTGCTGCTTTTTCAGCGCGTTGTATTTTTCAAAAAAATCGGCGGTAGCTTTGGTGGGTTCATCAACCAATTCAGCATCCATTCGGGCCAGCTCCGCATCGCAGCTTTCTATTTGCTTTTCCAAGTCATCGCGCTGCTTTTGCAGCTTGCGCTGCGCTTTGTCCTGCTCCTTTTTTTCGGCGTAAGAAATTTCAGGTTTTGCTTCTTGCTTCGCCGTTTGCGGTTTTTCTGCCTCCTGTTTTTTCTCCTCTTTTTTCGGCGCAGCCTTTACGGTTTCGGGAGCAGCTGCAACAACTTTTGCGTCCAGCTCGCGCATGGATTCCAGCTTTAGCTTCTGCATAAAATCCCAAATTCCGCCCAAGTGCTCCTTCACTTTTCCATCGCGAAACTCGTAAATTTTATCCACCAATCCGTCCAAAAATTCGCGGTCGTGCGACACCACAATCAGCGTGCCATCGTACTTCAGCAGCGCGTTTTTCAAGATGTCCTTCGAGCGCATATCCATGTGGTTGGTAGGTTCGTCAAGCACCAACAGGTTGTACGGCTCGAGCATGAGGCGCGCCATGGCCAAGCGCGAACGCTCGCCGCCTGAGAGCACGCGCACTTTTTTGTCCACATCTTCGCCGCGAAAAAGAAATGCACCGAGAATATCGCGCAGCTTGGTGCGAATTTCGCCGGTGGCAACGCGCTCAAGCGTGTCGTACACTGTAAAATCGCCGTTGAGCAGGTCGTCCTGATTTTGCGCAAAGTAGCCGAGATTTACATTGTGCCCAAGTATTGACTCGCCCTGCTCGTAGGGCAGCTGACCAACAATTATGCGGCTCATGGTGGTTTTTCCCTCGCCATTTCGTCCTACAAAGGCAATGCGCTCGCCACGCTCAACGCTAATGTCGGCGTGCGAAAAGATGACCTTATCGTCAAAACGTTTTTGCACATCTTTGGCCAAATAAACCACGTTGCCCGAGCGCGGCGCAGGCGGAAACTTGATGTTGAGCGCCACGGTATCTTCGTCATCAACCTCTATGCGGTCAATTTTTTCGAGCTGCTTAATGCGCGACTGCACTTGGTTTGACTTGGTGGCCTTGTACCGAAATCGCTCAATAAATTCTTCGGTTTTTTCAATCGCCTTTTGCTGATTGGTGTACGCTGCCAGCTGCTGCTCGCGCCGCTCTTTGCGCAGAACAACATATTTAGAATACGAAACACGATAGTCATGCGCCCTGCCCAGCAGCAGCTCAATGGTGCGGTTGGTTACGGCATCGAGAAAAGCGCGGTCGTGCGAAATGAGCACCAGCGCGCCGGTGTAATTTTTCAGGTAATCCTCGAGCCACTGAATACTTTCAATGTCCAAGTGGTTGGTTGGTTCGTCAAGCAAAATCAAATCGGGGTGCTGAAGCAAAATTTTTGCCAGCTCAATGCGCATGCGCCAGCCGCCGCTAAACTCGGTAGTTTGGCGGGTAAAGTCGCTACGCTTGAAGCCCAATCCCATCAAGGCTTTTTCGGCTTGCCCCTCGCGGTTGTCGCCGCCCAGCATGTGGTAGCGGTCGTTCACCTCGTGCAGCTGCTCTATGAGCTTCATGTAGGCATCGCTCTCGTAGTCGGTGCGCTCGCCCAGCTCGCGGGTAATTTGCTCCAGCCTTGCCTCCAGCTCCTGCAGGTGCGCAAAGGCAGTCATGGCTTCCTCCATCACAGTTTTGCCATCGGCCACCTTCATTATTTGCGGCAGGTAGCCCACCTCCACGCCATCGGGAATGGCCACGTGGCCGCCGGTGGGCGTTTGCAGCCCCTTCACTATTTTGAGCAGGGTCGATTTGCCCGCGCCGTTTTTGCCCACCAGCCCAATCCTGTCGCGCGGATTTACCATAAAGGTAACATCTTCAAACAGCGCCGTGCCGTTAAACGAAACTTCTAAATTGCTAATTGAAACCAAAACTTTCTTTTAATTGAGAGTTGAAAATTGAAAATTGAGAATGCGAAGGTACGCAATTGTTGGGGAATTGGGAAAAGTAAAATTCGGTGGAATAACTTCAATGAATGAGCAAATGAAAGAATGTTGTATATTTGCATGTCAAATAAATACAACGAATAGGAAAATAGGGAAATGCTGCATTATGCCTATTAGGTAAATTGAAGGGGAAACAAAAAACATTGAAACTAAATCTTGAAAAACAGCACTATGGAAAAATATGAATGGCTTAACAAAAAGACGCCACGTTCTGTTGATCAATTAAAACTTTGGTCAGAAAACCCACGACTTAATCCTGAAGAAACACATATTCGGTTGAGCGATTTTGCAGAAGATATGACATCTGAGGACTCAGATAAAAAGCATTTTTTCAAATTGATTAAATCCATTGTAGAAAACGGATTTATACCTGCTGATCCAATTGTTATTTGGAAGGAAAACGAAAAGTTTTTTGTGGCTGAAGGAAATAGAAGGGTGTTAGCCCTCAAGTTACTTAGAGACCCAAGCAAAGCACCCAAAAGCATACGTTCCTTCATAAGAAGCCAAGCATACAGAATTAATAAAAGTTTTATTAAAAAAATATTAGTAAATGTTGCCCCTTCTTTTAAAGATGCAGAATGGTATATAAATCAAAGAAATAGCACTTCGTCATTACAACAACCTTGGTCTAGAGTGCAACAACAGCGATGGATAGCAGAGTTATATGCCAAATACAACGGAAATGTTGATGAGATAGAAGCCATTACCCAAATGACCAAAAGTGAACTTGAGAGTTTTATACGGATATTAAAAATTAAAGACCTCGTAGAATTACCAGAAATCAAAGAATCCCTTTCTGCAGATGAGTATCAAGTCGCAACCTCATACAGGTTTCCCATAACAATTTTGGAAAGGTTTTTTTCAAAACAAGAGGTCAAAACTAAATGGGGGATTGATTTTGATGGCACTGATATTCTATTGAAAAATCGAAAAGATTTTTTAAGTGCATACGCAGTATTAATTAAAAATATCGTCTCTAAAAATCCCGAAATAAAAATAGATACACGAACTATTACTAGTGATTTTGAAAGTATATTTAAAAAATTACCTTTAGTAAATTTAGAGGGAGCAACCTCTTCAAAGTTGCCACTACATGAAAAGTTTAAAAACAATTCAGAGAAAAGCGTACAGGATACATCACAAACACCAATTCCCATAATATCTCCTCCAATAGTAAAAAATGATCCTAACCGAAGCAGGTTGATATTACCAATTTACACACTCAACTCTCCAAGTTATAGATTAAATGGTTTATTTAATGAATTAAAAAAGATACCATTAGCGTACAACAACTCCGTGGCTGCCTCAATTAGGGTATTTCTTGATTTAGCGGTGTTAAACTATATACAAACTGATAATTTATCGGGAGACTTGTGTGCTAAGTATAAAACTGATTTGAAAAGAATAAGCCTAAGTGAACGGCTAGAATTTATTAAAGTAAAACTCAAAAAAGAAAAATCTAAAAGTACTATTACCAAGATTCTCAACCCTAGTAATGAGTTAAGTTTAGATGTTTTAAACGGATATGTGCATAGTGATAACTCTTGCTTTTTAACTAGTAATCTCTTGACTCGATTTTGGGATTTGTTATTTCCTCTTTTTGAGGAATTGTTGGACATAAAAGAAAGTTAAATGTTTTACTCTCCACTACGATACCCTGGCGGAAAAAATAAACTTTCTGCGTTTATTGCAAAAGTTTGTATTGATAATGGCATTAGCAACCATTACATTGAGCCCTATGCAGGCGGCGCATCCGTTGCATTGTTCTTATTGCTTGAAAATTTCGTAAAAAAAATAACGATAAACGACAAAGATAGATCACTTTATGCTTTTTGGTATTCCGTTTTAAATCATACAGAAGAGTTATGTAATAAAATAGCAGGAGCTGACATTTCCCTTAATAATTGGCAAGAACAAAAAAAAATACAACAGAACAAAGAAACGGTAAATCTATTAGATTTAGGATTTTCTACACTTTTCTTAAACAGAACAAATTACTCTGGAATACTTACAGGCGGACCAATCGGAGGTTTCGAGCAAAAGGGAAAATACAAAATGGATTGCAGGTTTAATAAAACTGAAATTATTGACAGAATCAGAAAAATTGCTGCGAATAAAAAAAGAATAAAACTGTATCAAAGAGACGCAATTGATTTAATAAATAAGATTGAAAGGAAAATAAATAAAGACAATATCATTATTTATTTTGATCCCCCTTATTATTTAAAGGCAAACTCGTTGTATATGAATTACTACAAAGAACAAGATCATCTGAATGTTAGCCAACGAATAAAGCGAATAAAAAGGATAAAATGGATTGTCTCGTACGATAATTTAGACGAAATAAAAAAAATGTACGTTCAATGCTCCTCGAAAGAATACTCATTTAAGCATACAGCATACAAGGCAAAGGTCGGAAATGAAATATTGTTTTTTAGTAAGGGGTTAATTCAACCTAGTATGCCAAATTGGCATCCTTTAGACTTTAAATATGTAAAGAAAAGTACAAAGCAGAAAATTATATATAAACAAAGAGAAGCGTAGATTATTTTAGGCAACAATATACTTTCCAAAGCACTACATCAAGGTCGCCGAAAACCGCACAGAGTAGGCACAACTAAAGCAACAGCATAAAACTGGACAAGCACAGCATTATACAATACCAAATCCGACTTTGATAAAATTGTCCACTTTATCAACAGCGAAGACGACAGCGAGCAGATTAAGGTGTGGTTTGCAACAGACTATGCCCGTTGGGAAAATTTCATTATTGCCGTTCATTGAGTGGTAGGTTCTTGTAAAGTTTTCGAAATAAAAAAGCGACACAAAATATGCCCTACAACCCCAATATTCACCATCGCCGCAGCATTCGCCTAAAGGGGTATGATTATGCGCAGGCAGGGTTGTATTTTTTAACCATTTGCGTACACGGAGGGACAAATGGCATTCGTCCCCATATATTTGGCAAGGTTGTTAGTGGAAAAATGGTGTTAAACGAATATGGAAAAATTGCGCTAAACGAATGGATAAAAACACCAAACGTGCGCCCCAACATTCAATTGGGCGAATTTGTGATAATGCCCAACCACATGCATGGTATTATTATCATCACCGATACCACCACCCGTAGGGGCGTATTGCATACGCCCATGAACACAGCAGGCGTATTGCATACGCCCGTGAATACAATAGGCGTATCGCATACGCCCGTGAACACAGCAGGCGAATTGCAAACATCAAATTCGGGCGAATGCAATTCGCCCCTACGGGGAACGTCCAACACAGTTGGGGCAATTGTGCGGGGGTATAAATCTGCTGTTACCAAACAGCTATGCCAATCGGGATTTGCCGATTCCGTTTG
>JAITVR010000129.1 GCA_031285695.1 Prevotellaceae bacterium | reverse complement strand
AAGTGGTTCATGCCAATAGCCCAAAAGAACGAGAGGCGCGGCGCAAAGGCATCAACATCAAGTCCTGCCTTGATGCCGGTGCGCAAATACTCCAAGCCGTCCGCCAGCGTGTACGCCATTTCAATGTCGCAGGTGGCGCCGGCCTCCTGCATGTGGTAGCCCGAAATGGAAATGCTGTTGAACTTGGGCATATTTTGCGAGGTGTAGGCAAAAATATCGCCGATAATGCGCATCGAAAATTCAGGTGGGTAAATGTAGGTGTTGCGCACCATAAATTCCTTCAAAATATCGTTTTGAATGGTGCCGCTCAGCTGGTCGAGCGTGCAACCCTGCTCCAATCCCGCCACAATGTAAAATGCCAAAATAGGCAGCACAGCACCGTTCATGGTCATGGATACCGACATTTTGTCCAAGGGAATTTGGTTGAACAAAACCTTCATATCCTCCACGCTGCAAATGCTCACGCCTGCCTTGCCTACATCGCCTACAACTCGCTGGTGGTCGGCATCGTAGCCGCGGTGCGTAGCAAGGTCAAAGGCTACGGAAAGCCCTTTTTGCCCTGCCGCCAAGTTACGACGATAAAAAGCGTTGCTTTCTTCGGCGGTAGAAAAACCGGCGTACTGGCGGATAGTCCACGGGCTCATTACGTACATGGTGCTGTACGGACCGCGCAGGAATGGCGCCACGCCTGCCGCGTAGCTCAGGTGCTCCATATCTGCCAAATCTTTGGCAGTATAAATGGGCTTCACGGCAATTTGTTCGGGGGTTTGCCACGTGCCGCCCTGCTCTTTTACCTCGCAGGGGGCCGCGGAGGTTTTGTAGGTTATTTCAGAAAATTTTGGTTTCATAAAAGTCTGGATATGCGATGTGCGACTTGCGATATGCGAATTCACAGCATCAGGTAAATTTTTATTTTTGTAAGGATTTTTGAAAATTACAAATTAATTTTTGTACATCTTGCAACATGTTATTTACAACATCAAATTCTTGCTGCGAAATAAATTCAAGGTCTAAAGCCACGTAAAGTTGCGTTTCGACTTCGCATGCAGAGCCGTAGGCAATATCAAGAAAGTGCGAAAAATCGACGTTTGTTCCGCGCCCCGCGCCTTCGGCAATGTTGGAAGGAACGGAAACGGCAGCGCGGCGAATTTGTTGCGTTAGCCCAAATCTTTCATCGGCGGGAAAGTTTTTTGTGAGCAGGTAAATTTGCTTCACAACGGCTCTCGCTTTTTGCCAAACGATTAATTCTTTAAAGTTGTGCTTCATTGGGTTTATCGCAAATCGCATGTCGCGTTTCGCAAGTCAAAATTAAACTCCCAGCTCCTTTTGGTACCCCTTCAGCGTTTCCAGCACGTTACTTTTTACGCTAATAAAATTCTTGATACCCTTAGCTTCCAAATCCGCCCTGCAGGCAGGCTCGCCGGCTACTACCAAAATTCCGTTTTTGCCCAGTTTTTCGGCAATTTGCGGCACGGCTTCGGCGTAATCGTCATCGCTTGAGCAGGCAACAATGATGTCGGCTTTGGCGGCAAGCGCGGCTTTTACACCTTCTTCGATGGACTCAAAGCGGTTGTTATCCACCACTTTAAAACCCGCTACCGCAAAAAAGTTACAGGCAAACTGCGCACGTGCGCGACACATGGCCAAGTTGCCAAAGGTAAGCATAAAAGCTTGCGGCTGCTTGCCGGTGTTTTCGGTTGTAATGCGCAAATTTTCAAATGCTTGCGCTCCGCGATAAGGTTGCAGCGGTTCGCCCATTTGCTCGGGTTTTTCGCAACCGCAGGAATTTTTTTCGGTAGAGCAACCGCAATTGCCACTGCAACCGCATGCGCTGCCGTTGGTTAACGCTTCGCGCGCCTCCTTTTTCAGCGCCTCGTTAAAGTTGGGATATTGGTTGGTGCCAAGCAAAATATCGCGGCGCGTGGCAATGTTGCTGTCGCGCTTTTTGGCGGCAGCCTTTACCTGCTCCTGAATAAATCCGGCCTTAAACGCCGCCACGTATCCGCCTTTTTCCTCCACTTGCTTGAATAATTTCCAAGCCTCTTCAGCAATGCCTTGCGTCAGCATTTCAATGTAGTACGAGCCAGCGGCGGGGTCCACCACTTGGTCAAAGTGCGATTCTTCCTTCAGCAAAATTTGCGTATTGCGTGCTATGCGGTTGGAAAAATCGGTGGACGCGTTCAGCGGGCTGTCAAAGGGCAAAACCTCCAGCGAGTCAACGCCGGCAAGGGCTGCGCTCATGGCTTCGGTAGTGCCGCGCAGCATATTTACGTAGGCATCGTAGCCGGTTTGGTTCCACGCGCTGGTGCAGGCGTGAATTTTCATACGTGTACTGCATTCTTTTTCAGGCTTGTATGCATTCACAACGTTAGCCCAAAGTAAACGCGCAGCGCGGAATTTTGCAATTTCCATAAAGTAGCTTGCGCCTACGCTAAACGTAAACTTCATGCGGGGCGCAACTTCGTCAACCGTAAGCCCCATGTCGGTTAGGCGCGAAAGATATTCGTTGCCCATGGCCAAAGCAAACGCCAATTCTTGAACAATTGTTCCGCCGGCGTTGTGAATCATGCTGCCCGAAACGTTGACGGTGCGCCAACGTTTCAAGTCTTTTGCAGCAAGAATTTGTGCTTTTACTTTTTCAAAAGCCTGCTCCTTTACAAAACCTTTTTCGGTCAGCTTTTTCAACGGGTCAAAACCGGTTGAGCCGCAAACATTCTCTAACTTTGCGCCCGATTTTTTGGCGTAAGCCGTCATCATTTCAATCAGCGCAAGCGAAGCTTTACAGCCTGTATTTACGAAGTTTACCTCCACTGCATCGGCAAAAATGCCCTTCATCAGCGCGTCAAATTCCTCCTGCGTGGGCGCGCCGCCGCAGCAGCAAAAGGCGAGCGAATCTCCGCCACGCATCATGCCGTCAAGGGCTTGGGCGTTGGCTTTTTGCTTGTCGCCGCAGGCGCAGTACTGCTGGCGCACAAGCCAATTATTGTTGGTTTTTGCGCCGCGCACAAAGGGAAAATTCCCCGCTTCGGCGTCTATGTGCTGCACGCGCTTGAGGTCTTCGGCGCGGTAGTAGGGGCGCACGGCAAGCCCATCGGCGGTTTTCCACACCAACTTTTTGTCGTAGTCGGCACCCTTTA
>JAITVR010000100.1 GCA_031285695.1 Prevotellaceae bacterium | reverse complement strand
TACTACCGCCTGTCGCAATCCATTGATTCGTTTGATGTGGGGCGCGGAAGAGGAAGTGTAGAAGCGGCGCTTTCGCAAATTAAGGCGCGCAGCATTATCATTGGCATTTCGAGCGATATTTTATTCCCCGTTTGCGAGCAAAAATGGGTGGCTGAGCACATTCCAAACGCTATGTACGCCGAAGTGGAATCGCAGTTTGGCCACGATGGTTTTTTGATTGAGCACGAAAAGTTGACTAAAGTAATTGGGGAGTTTTTAAGAAAATAAATTTGGACAAAAGATAGAAAGACAAAAAGAGCAAGGATTAAAACGTCCTTGCTCTTTTTGTCTTTCTCAAAATACTTGGGATTGCGGGTTTGACCCGCAATCCCCAAATCGGGGGATTCCGCGTCCAAGCGCGGAATGACAGAAGCTACTTCTTTCTTGCCTTCACGTAGCTTTCGTTGAGCCCTTTCAGCACTTCGTCGGTAATGTTGAGCGCGGGGTTGCCGTACAGCACCACGGTGCTTCCGCTTGTGCTGAGGATTAGGCTGTAGCTCTTTTCGGCGTTGTACACCTTGATGTACTCCTGAATGTTGCTCTGAATTTGGCGCAGCATTACGCCTTCCTCCTCGGCCAGCTCCATTTGCAGCTGCTGCTGTAGCTGCTGCATTTCCTGCTGGCGGGCGGCCAAGCCTTCCTGCAGCTGCTGCGCCTGCGAGCGCGTTACCAAACCTTTTTCCACTTTTTCTTGAAAATCGCGAGCATCGCTTTCAAACTTGCGCATTTTGGCGGTAAAATCGCCGTCCTTCTTTTTGGCTGCCGCTTCAAACTCCTTTTGCAGGTCAAAGTACATGTCGTAGCCGCGCACCAGCGAGTCGATGTTGACAAACACCACGCCGCTTTCGGCAAGTGCCTGCGCGCCGCCGGCAGAGGAGGCTTCTGATGATGAGCTCAATTTTTTTCCACCCAAAACAAGGAAAAACAGCACCGCAACCGCCACAAGAAGCAGCGGAGTTGAAATTGTCACAAAATATCCTTTTTTCATTTTTTTATTGTTTTATTAAAATTTATTTGGACAAAAGACGGAAATAGCAAAGACAAGAGCGTCGTTGCTATTTCTGTCTTTAAATCTTTGTTCTACTTACAAAAGACTTTTCTTTCCCAACAAAGTATCGTGGTTATTTTTCGGATTTTTCCAGTCCACTTTTTTGTTTGGGTCAATGCCGTTGATGTACTTTTCGATGTTGGTGTAGCCGTCGCCGCTCAAGTCGCCGTTAGCGTCCGAAGCATCGTTGGGATTCAAGTTGTACTTTTTTTCCCACGCATCGGGCATGCCGTCTTTGTCAGCATCTGCGTAGGATTTTCCCTTGTACGCGGGCAATCCGCCAACCTGCCTAATGTCGTAAATAATGCCCATTTTGTACGAATCGGCGGGCAGGCGGCGGTTCATGCGCACCACCTTCATTGATTCCTGCAGAGCAGAATTATCCACCTCAACCCACTCTATTTTGTTGGTTTTTACCTGACGAATGATACGCGAATCCACCACATCGCGCGTAGGCAAGGTGGCGCCCGCATTGGCCAGCACAAATTCGTAGGCTTTTTCGGCGCTCGTTATGGTAACCGGATTGGTAATGGGCAGCGGCTCTTTAGCGCGCATAAAGGCAAGGTCTTCGGCCAAATGATTGTCCTGCACGCCGCCGTTCCAGTTATCTTCCGAAACGGCTTTATTTCCCTCCACAATATTTCCGCCAACGTAAACCCAACCAGCAGTTTTTCCACGACCATTTGCCCTGAAAACTCGGTAGCCAATCGGCTCGGCGGCTTTGGTTACAGGGCCGGGCTTAAAGTAGTTGTTCATTACGTTGTAGGCGCGCCCCGAGCCATCGCCGGTGCGGTGAGACCAGTTGTGAATTACGTTGTTGAAAAAGTGAAATTCGCTGCTCGACATTGAGGGATTGCGCCCTGCATTTGACGAAAAAAGGTTGCGCATAAACGTGCTGTTTACGCCGCCTATTGTGCTGCCAAAGGAGTGGTTGTAGGTGTCGAGCGCTTCGGCGGTAATGCAATTTTGCATGGTAACGTTTACGCTTGGCAGCTTGTTATTTTTGCCGTTTTCGTCCAAGTACATGTGGCGGTACATCGACACATTTTCGTCCAAGCCCCAGGTGCACGAAAGGTGGTCGTAAATAATGTTGCCAATAGGCTCGCCGCTCAGCGCATCGTTGCGGCTAAGCACGTTGGTTTCGCCGCGGCGAAAGCGCATGTGGCGAATAATTACATCGTGCGCATCAACGTCCACCGTTTCGCCGGTAATCACCACGCCATCGCCCGGCGCGGTTTGCCCTGCAATGGTAACGTAGGGCGCGCGAATGGAAAGCGGCCTTGTGAGGCGAATTACGCCCGAAACGTTGAACACAATAATGCGCGCACCGCCGGCTTCACACGCTTCGCGAAAAGTTCCCGCGCCGCTGTCGGCCAAGCTGGTAACCACCATTACGCGACCGCCACGACCGCCGCGGGTCCACATGCCGCCGCCTTCAGCGCCGGGAAATGCAGGAATTTCGGCCTTGGTCAAATCTTCGGAGCGAGTGGCCGAAGGCACGTAAGGGCGACCTTCTTTTGCCTCTTTTTCTACTACGGGCTTGGCTTTTTCCCAAGCCGCGTTGGTGGTTTCTTCGTACATTTTTAAAAACTCGGCTTCTTGCGCCGCCAGCTCTTTGGTAAGCACAGGGTACTGCGCAAATGCGCTCGACATTGCAGTCAATGCGCTGATAAACAGAAAGTAAAATTTTTTCATTGTTAATAATTTTTGGTTTTTTGAAACGGGAAACGCAAAGGTAGAAATTATAATGATTTGTGCAAAACACTAAAAAAAATGCGGCGCTTTTGCAAGCACCGCATTTTGCTGTAGCAAAAAATTTTACACGCCTTAGCTTGGTAGCGAGAAAATAAAGGTAAACTTTTTACCCGTACTGTCAGTATAGGCAAAGTGAATTTTGCCGTCTATAAAAAACAGATTGTCAAACACAAGCTGAGTGGTGGCGCTAAATTCCAAGTTATTCTGATTAAAAAAATCAATTTTATTATCAGCATTAATGCTCAGCTCGTCCACAACATTCCAGCCTTGGTCAAGGAAATAGGTAAGGCCCATGTCGTCAAACTGAAGTTGGCCTCCATCAGTCGCTTTAAAACTTTTTCCCTTTACCTCACTATAAATAGCATATGCCACCGCCGAGGTGTCCTGCAATTCGTTTTCACTCAAAATGTTATCATTATGCATAATTTGCGAAAGGCTGTAATCGCCATTCGGCATGCTGTAGTGGCACACAATTTGCACAGGCACATCATCGTCAGTGCCGTCTTCCCATGCGTAGTTTTCCTTATCCTTAAGCGCAACGGAAAACTTGACAAGCCCCGGTGCGGCAAGCATATTGTTGCCTATAAGTTCCATTGTTGCCGGGTCGAAATAGGCTGGAGTTGCCCTTGCAAATTCCATATAACTCTCGCTATAAGCAATATGCAAGTGCGCTCCCTCCGGTTTTGTCAGCAAGATTTTACCATTTTCAGCTATTGTCCACGCAATAACAACCTCTGTAGCAGTGCCATCGCCCCACATGTAGTTTGCCGTATCACGGAGCGCAATAGTGCACTCATAGCCGCCTGCTGCAGTTGCGGTGTCATTGGCAACGGCCATTTTATCAGCATCAACACCTTGTAGCTCAAGCGCAATTAAGCTGCCGGTGTACCTATACTGAGTGGTGGTGGCAATGGGTTTATTGAGCGCTGCCCGAGTAATTTTCCACGCTATAAATACGGTGTCCTTGCTGCCATTGCTCCATGCAAACGCAGAGGTATCCTTAAGCGCAACGGCGCAGATGTAGTCGCCTGCTGTAACGCCGCCATTTCCGATTACCGTCATCGCGCTATCAACGAGGTGTGCCAAGGTTAAGCGCACCGTATCGCCGTTGTACACCAGCGAGGCAGCTACAGCTTCGGGCCTACGAAACGTTGTTGCTGTAGTATCCACGTTAGCCAGCGGCGGGTTTAGACCATCGGGTATTATGATGCCGAGGCCTTCCTCACATGCCGAAAATACAGCTGCGCACAAAACAGCCAACAATCCTGTCAAAAGTAAGCTTCTGAATTTTTTCATGGTTTCAAAAATTTAAACGGTTGAAAAACAAGAATACAGAAAAATGCTACGTTTTATATAACGCAAAGTCGTAAAAAGATATTGTGCCGAAGTACTAAATTTTGCATTGCGTGAACAAAAAGCTACTTTTGTCCTAATTTTTTCGACACTAAAATGGATTTTCAAACGCTGATATTGCCCAACGGTATTCGCGTGGTACACAAGCGCGTAAAGTCGCCGGTAGCGTACTGCGGGCTTACCGTCAACGCCGGCACTCGCGATGAGCTGGAAGACGAGCACGGCATGGCGCACTTTTTGGAGCACGTACTTTTTAAAGGAACAAAAAGCCGCAATTCTTTGAAAATCAGCAGCTTACTTGAAAACGAAGGCGGCGATTTAAATGCTTTTACCACCAAGGAAGAAACCGCCATTCACGCCGTGGTGCTCAAGGGCGATGTGGGCAAAGCCTTCGACATTATTGCTGACATTGTGTTCAACCCGCTTTTTCCCGAAGCCGAGTTGGAGAAGGAAAAGGACATTGTGCGCGACGAAATCAACCTGTACCGCGACAACCCCTCGGAGCAAATTTTCGACGAATTTGAGGAGCTGATGTTTCCCGCATGCAGCTTGGGACGCAGCATTTTGGGAACGCCCAAAAGTTTGAAAAATTTTACGCAGGAAAAGGTGCGAAACTTTGTGCACCGCTGCTACGCCACCAACCAAATGGTGTTTGCCAGCGTGGGCAACTACAGCATCGACCGCGTGGCTGCGCTGACGGACAACTATTTTTCCTCCGTTTTTGAAAATAAAAATAGCAGCAATCGCACTGCTCCCGCCGAATACAAGCCGTTTGATTTAACAAAAAAATTGCCGAATTATCAGGCAAACTGCTTGCTCGGAAATCGCTCCTTCAGCTACAACGATGAGCGCCGCTACGCGCTGAGCTTGCTCACCAATATGCTCGGCGGGCCAAGCCAAAACTCGCGCCTCAACCTTGCGCTGCGCGAAATGAACGGCCTTTCGTACGGCGTGGAGGTGGCCAGCACGCTGTATTCGGACTGCGGCGTAACCACCATTTACTTTGGCACCGACAAAAATTCGGTGGAAAAATGCCTTGCCTTAGTCAACGTAGAGCTGGACAAAATTCGCGACAAAAAGTTGAGCACGCTTGAGCTTAGCCGCGCCAAAAAGCAGCTGATTGGGCAAATTTCCATTGCCTCCGAAAGCAGCGAGCTGCTAATGCTGAGCATGGCAAAAAGCCTGCTGAATCACGGAAAAATTGAAGCGCAAAAAGAAGTTGAAGAGCGCATAAAAGCCATCTCTGCCGAAGAAATTTTAGCAGTAGCGCAGGAGGTTTTTTGTCGCGAAAAAATGTCGTCGCTGATTTACACTTAATAACGGATAATGGACAACGGACAATGAACAATTATTATCCGTTGTCCATTATTCATTGTCCATTATGTTAGAAAAATATTGCCTTGAACACTCTTCGCCCGAGCCCGAATTGTTGGCGGAATTATCGCGCGAAACGCACCTGCGCGTAATTCAGCCACGCATGCTATCGCACTGGCAGCAAGGATTATTTTTGCAAATGCTGGCAAAAATAACAGGCGCAAAAAACATTTTGGAAATCGGCACATTTACCGGCTACTCCGCGCTGTGCTTAGCCGAAGCGCTTCCTGCCAATGGCGAGCTGCACAGCTACGATGTGGACGATGAAATGCTGGAAATTGCCCAATCATTTATTGACCGTTCGCCACGCGCAAAGCAAATATTTTTGCACCATAAAAATGCCTTGCAAGGCGCGCCAACGCTCGGAAAAACCTTCGACTTCATCTTCATTGACGGCGATAAGCGCGAGTACCCCGGCTACTACCGCATGGCGCTAAATTTGCTTTCGAGCGGCGGCATAATTGTTGCCGACAACGTGCTATGGAGCGGAAAAATTCTCGACACACCCGCCGTAGGAGATAAGCACACCAAGGCTTTGCAGGAATTCAACGAAATGGTAAAAAACGATATTTCGGTAGAAAAATTAATTCTTCCGCTCCGCGATGGGCTGACAAT
>JAITVR010000095.1 GCA_031285695.1 Prevotellaceae bacterium | reverse complement strand
TCGCGCACTATGATGCTCAAATCGGGGTTAATGCTTTTGATAATTTGCTGCGCGGCGGCAAGCTTTTGCGCCGCTTCTTTTTGTAAATAAGCTTCGTTGAAATTGTGGTACAGCTGCACTTGTAGCAGGTTTTGGTGGGTGGCGTAGGCCAGCTGCACGGCAAGGGTGGGCGCAAAATCCCTTGCGCTGACCAAGCCCAGCAGCTCCATTCTTACGGCCTCGTCCGATTTTTTTGCGGGAAGCAGCATCGTTTTTTCTTTGCGCACAGCGGCGGGAGCAGGCGGTTGAGGTTTTGCCTCCTCCTTCAACCCCAAAAAAACTAACAGCGCTGCAATAAAAAACATGACTTAAAAAATTACGCAGGCAAAGGTAAGAATATTTGCTAACTTTGCCGACCGAATAATAGTTGCAAGTTCATAAAGTTCGTAAGGTTAAAAGGAATGCTTTACAAACTTGTAACTTTACAAACTTTACAAACTAATGATAACTTCTGAACAGGCCAAAGAGCTGGCCAAGCGCGAGCAAGCGCTATGGAGGCACCTTTGACGTCGAAAGAAAGCAAGTACAGCTGGAGGAGGAGGAGGGCAAAACGCACGACCCCGACTTTTGGGGCGATGCCAAAAAAGCTGAGCAGCAGCTAAAAGTTGTGGCCGAGCTCAAGGCGTGGATTGCCGCCTACAGCGCCGTAAAGCGCGAGGTGGACGACCTCAACGTGCTGCTCGAATTTGCCCGCGCAGGCGAAGCCGCTGACGCCGATGTGGAGCAGCAGTACGCCAAAACCCTTGCCGGCATTGAAGACTTGGAAATGCGCAACATGCTGCGCCACGAGGAGGATAAGCTGGGCGCCATTCTTAAAATCAACTCGGGCGCAGGCGGCACCGAAAGCAACGACTGGAGCGCCATGCTCATGCGCATGTACCTGCGCTGGGGCGAGCTCAACGGCTACAAGGTGGTGGTGCGCGAGCTGCTCGATGGCGAAGATGCCGGCATAAAATCCGCCACGCTTGAGTTTGAGGGCGAGTACGCCTACGGATTTTTGAAGGCCGAAAACGGCGTGCACCGCTTAGTGCGCATATCGCCGTTCAACGCGCAGGGCACGCGGCAAACCACCTTTTCGTCCGTATTCGTCATTCCCGCTATTGATGATAGCATTGAGATTGACGTCAACCCCTCGGACTTGGAGTGGGACACCTACCGCTCGAGCGGCGCCGGCGGACAAAACGTGAACAAGGTAGAAACGGGGGTGCGCGTGCGCCACATTCCCACCGGCATTGTGGTAGAAAATACCGAAACCCGCTCGCAGCTCGAAAACCGCAACAACGCGCTGCGCATACTCAAATCGCACTTGTACGATATTGAAATGCGCAAGCGGCGCGAAAAAGAGGCGGAAATTGAAGGCAGCAAAAAGAAGATAGAATGGGGCTCGCAAATTCGCAGCTACACCCTGCACCCCTACAAAATGGTGAAGGACCACCGCACCAACCACGAAACCTCCAACGCGCAAGCCGTGCTCGACGGCGAGCTGCAGGAGTTTATCAAAGCGTACCTTATGGAGTTTGGAGGGTAAAAGAGCACGCCACCGTCATTGAGAGGAGCGAAGAATGAGCGACGTGGCAATCTCAAGCCACGACAGTGTGACCGTGAGATTGCTTCGCTAAACCCGCTCGCAATGACGGTGGGTTGTCTTGCTGAGCTTGTCGAAGCAGGCACTGTCATTGCGGGCTTGACCCGCAATCCCATGATTGAGTCGCCTTGTTGTGTGAGATTGCGGGTCAAGCCCGCAATGACAGGTGCGCCGATTTATGCCAACTTGTCATAAGTTTAACCTTGGCAAGAAAGTTGCAGAAAGAGGTAGGCAAATTGTCCATTATTCATTGTTAACTATAAAATTACCATAGCGATGTCAGAAAAAGAAAAGCACGAATGCGGCTGCAACGAAGAGGAAACCTGCAAAAATGGCACATGCGATTGCTCCGCCGATGAAAATACTGCCGGCAGCGAAAGCGCAGCGCCGGCCGAGCTTACCGTTGAGGAAAAGTTAGCCGAATCGCAGGACAAGTACCTGCGCCTGGTGGCCGAGTTTGACAACTACCGCAAGCGCACCGCGCGCGAACGGCTGGACCTGATTACCACCGCCGGCGAGGAAACCATCAAGGGCTTGCTCAACGTGCTCGACGACTTTGAGCGCGCCGAAAAAGCCGCCGAAACCACGCAAGATGTGCAGTCGCTGCGCGAAGGCACAAAGCTTATCCACCAAAAGCTGGTCGATTACCTCGCCTCAAAAGGCTTGAAGCCTATTGAAGCCGCCGCCGGCAGCGACTTTGACACCGACTTGCACGACGCCGTAACCAAATTTCCCGCCCCCGACGAGGCGCACAAAAACAAAATTATCGACACCGTACAGCAGGGCTACAAGCTGCACGAAAAGGTAATTCGCTACGCAAAAGTTGTAGTAGGAGAGTAAATAAATTGATAATTGATAGTGAATAATTGATAATTTTTTACCGTTGTTCATTATCAATTGTCAATTATCAATTATCAATTATGACAAAACGTGATTACTACGAAGTATTGGGCGTGAGCAAAACCGCCACGGCCGAGGAAATTAAAAAGGCTTACCGCAAAAAAGCCATTGAATTTCACCCCGACAAAAACCCCGACAACAAGGAGGCCGAGGAAAAGTTTAAGGAGGCAGCCGAAGCCTACGACGTGCTCAGCACGCCCGATAAGCGCCAGCGCTACGACCAGTTTGGCCACGCCGGCGTGGGCGGCGCAGCCTCAGGTGGCGGCGGCTACGGTGGCGGCGGCTTCAGCATGGACGACATCTTCTCCAACTTTGGCGATATTTTTGGCGGACACTTTGGCGGCGGCTTCAGCAGCTTCGGCGGCTTTGGCGGTGGCAGCCGCGGCGGACAGCAGGTGCGCTACGGCTCCGATATTCGCGTACGCGTAAAGCTTTCGCTAAAAGACGTAGCCCACGGCGTAGAAAAGAAGTTAAAAGTCAGCAAAACCATAAAGTGCAGCACCTGCCACGGCAGCGGCGCCAAGGATACCAACTCCGTAACCACTTGCTCCAACTGCCACGGCACAGGCCAGGTAATGCACGTGGTAAGCACCATGCTTGGGCGCATGCAAACCTCGGCCGTGTGCCCTAAGTGCCACGGCGAAGGCAAGGTTATAACCACGCCCTGCGGCACCTGCCACGGCGAAGGTGTAGTAAAGGGCGAGGAAGAAATTTCCTTCAAAATTCCGGCCGGCATGGGCGAAGGCATGCAGCTCAACGTAAACGGAAAGGGCAACGCAGCCCGCCGCGGTGGGCAAAACGGCGACCTGCTCGTAGTTGTTGAGGAGGAAAAAAGCGAAGACTTAATACGCGATGGCGACAACCTTATTCACAACCTCTTCATCAACATATCCGAGGCTGCACTTGGCGCCAACGTTGAGGTGCCCACGGTGGACGGCCGAGCAAAAATTGCCGTAAAAGCCGGAACGCAACCGGGAACAATTCTACGCTTAGCAGGAAAAGGCCTGCCCACCGTAAACCGCTACGGCAACGGCGACCTGCTGGTGTACGTAAACGTGTGGATACCCAAAAACTTGGACAAGGACGAGCGAAAAGCCCTCGAAAAGCTATCCGCCTCCGCCAACTTCAAGCCCGCCCCCGACGCCTCCGAAAAGAATTTCATGGACAGAATGCGGAAGATTTTTCAGTAGCAATTGCCCATTTTTCGATTATGGAAATTTTATACGAAGATAACCACATCATTGCGCTCAACAAGCGCGCGGGTGAGTTGGTGCAGGTGGATAAGGATTGTAACGAATCGCTGGAGGAAAGCGTGAAGCGCCTCATTAAGGAGCGAGACAGCAAGCCGTTCAACGTGTTCCTTGGCGTGCCGCACCGCTTGGATAGGCCCGTGAGCGGCGTTGTAATTTTTGCAAAAACAAGCAAGGCGCTCACGCGGCTCAACGAAATGTTTCGCTGCGGCGAGGTGCACAAAATCTACCACGCTATTGTAAAAAATTGCCCGCCAAAGGACGAAGATTTGCTTACGCATTTTTTGCTGCGCAACGAAAAACAAAACAAAACTTATGCGCACGAAAAACCTGTTCCCAACGCCAAAGAATCGCGCCTGCGCTACAAGTTAGTTGGCAAAAACGACAACTATTTTTTGTTGGAAATAGAGCTACTCACCGGTCGCCACCACCAAATTCGCAGCCAGCTGAG
>JAITVR010000051.1 GCA_031285695.1 Prevotellaceae bacterium | reverse complement strand
GCGCAAATATCCAAGCCCAGCGCGCGCGGACGAACCAGCATGCGCGAGCCAATAATTACGCCCGAATCCTCCAACTTTTTTACCCGCTGATGCACGGCTGCGCCCGAAATGTTGCAGTCTCGCGCAATTTCCAAAAACGGCGTGCGCGCATTTTTTATAAGGTGGGTAAGAATTTTCAAGTCAATACTGTCGATGTAAGCCCGTTGCTCTACCATAATTTTGCTGTTTTTCTTACAAAGGTAGCAATTTTAGTGATTAGTAGCCTGCACCACGTCATTGCGAGCACATTTAGCGAAGCAACCGGAGCGAAGCGGAGTTCGGCGGAGCCAATCTCATGCCCGATTGTGAGATTGCCGCATCGCTCATTCTTCGCTCCTCGCAATGACGGTGCGCGCGTAGTAGGTTGGGGGTAAAGAAAAATCCCCACTCTTGCTAAGGGCAAAAGCAGGGAGGTAGATAATTTCCTAAAAAAGTGTTCCTTAAATAATTTTGAGCTACAAGCTTACCGCAATTCCTTTTTCCGTTAGGTATTTTTTCAGCGTAGGAATTTCCACCTCGCCAAAGTGAAAAACGCTTGCGCCAAGCGCGGCATCGGCTTTGCCTACGGTAAAGGCATCGGCAAAGTGCTGCATGCTGCCTGCGCCGCCCGAGGCAATAATGGGAATGCGCACCGTATCGTGTAGCTGCGCCAAGGCTTCGCAGGGGAAGCCCTGCTTTACGCCATCGTGCGTCATACTGGTAAATAAAATTGCGCCTGCACCGCGACTTTCAGCCTCTTTTGCCCAGGTAAATAATTCCTTATCGGTAGCCACGTGGCCGCCGCTTACGTAGCATATCCACTTGCCGTTTTCAAAATTTCCGTCAATGGCGCAGGTTACGGTTTGGCTGCCGAATTGCTTGGCAATTTCGTCAATCAGCTCGGGGCGGCGCAGGGCTGCCGAGTTAATGGAAACCTTGTTGGCGCCTGCGCTGAGCAACTTTTCCACATCGCATAGCTCGTAAATTCCGCCACCTACGGTAAACGGAATGGTTACGTTGGCGGCTACCTTTTTTACCAAATCGGCAAAGGTTTTTCGCCCCTCGTGCGTGGCGGCAATGTCGAGAAACACAAGTTCATCGGCACCTTGTCGGCAGTACTCGGCACCCATTTCGGCTGGGTCGCCGGCATCGCGAAAGTTGACAAAATTTACACCCTTCACGGTGCGACCGTCCTTAACATCAAGGCAGGCAATTATACGTTTTGCGCTCATTTTTATGAATTTTTGAAGGACAAAAGTAGCTGTTTTGAAAGGGAGTTGTTATCGCACCGCACTATTTTTTTTCTTAAAAAATCAAAATGAGGTCAAAGGAGGCGCTTAAGTCTTACCGGCCTATTCATGCTAAACCTGTCCAAACTTCTTTTTTAGATTCTTAACTCCGTTTTAGCATGACAACGAAGAAAACCAAATTCCAAAAATTTACTTCAGCAAAAAATCTCCTGTTCCGCTTAGCGCGCCGTCCATGTACACCTCAACGGTGTAGGCGCCTTTCGATAAGGCCGATTCTTTTGCATCGAAGAAAATGCAGGTTTCCAAGTCAACATTTTGGTAGTCCACCTCGCGCTTAGCAGAGTACATCAGCTCCTCCGAATTTACGTTGAACGTGTGAATTGCTGCGCCGGAAAGTAGCGATTTGTTGGGCGCTAAAATGCGCAGGTACACCTCGCGCGTGCCCGGTTTTGCAATGGAATTTTCGTTGATGGTAAAGCAGGTTTTGATTTTTTTTGTGCTGCCGGAGCGCTGCGTACTTTTGTCGCGGGCGTTGAGTCCTTCGCCGGCAATTCCGCGCACCCTCAGCTGCGAGCCTTTTTCTACCTGCGATGAAAGGTTGTCTTTTTCTTCGGTCAACTTTTTATTTGCCTCGCGCGAGGTTTGCAAGTTTTGCTTCACCTCCTTGTTTTCGGCAATGAGCATCTGGCTGAGCGTGTTGAGCGAATCAATTTGGTGAATGTAGCTGCGCATGATGTCGCGCAGCGTGTTGGCCTCGCGCTCGTACTTGCGAATTTCGGCGAAGTGTATTTTTTCGTTGGCGCGCATTTTTTGCAGCAGCGTTTGTATTTTTTCCTTCTCCACCTCCAGTTCCTGCTTGATGTTGGCGTTGTCGGTTTTCATGGTTTCGTACTCCCACAGCATGTCGCCCAGCTTTTGCGAAAGGCTGTCGCGCTCCGCCGTCATTTGCTCGCTCACGCTGTTCCACTGCCGCGTTTCGCGCACGTACCAAACGCTAATGCCCACAAGCAGTACAGCCAATACTACAATGATAAATTTGCAACCCGAGTAGGCGTTTTTTTGTTCGTTTGCTTCCATCGTTATTTGTTTTTTTAAAAATTAAATGCTTGTTGTTAGCGTTCTAAAAATATCCTCCAACGCCCGTTCCTGTTGCTGTATTTTTACTATCGTAAGTGTTTGATTTACAGATAGCTGAAAAATTTTAGGGCGAATATCTTCATCGTTTTTTGCGGTGATAGAAAAGGTGCGCGGTGCAATTTTTTCAACGTGTGAAATGAAATTTGCTTCCGCAAAAATGCTTTCATTTACCTCCTCCAAAAACTCCACCTCCACCACGTTTGAGCCGCCCGAAACCTGCTGCCGCACGCGCTGCGGCGTATCGTGCGCCACAATTTTTCCCTTGCTAATAATGATTACCTGTCCGCACATGGCCTCCACTTCCTGCATGATGTGCGTGGAAAGTATCACCGTTTTTTCGCGCCCCACATCTTTTATCAGCTGCCGAATGGCGGTTAGCTGGTTGGGGTCGAGCCCGGCCGTTGGCTCGTCGAGAATTAAAACTTCGGGGTTGTGCAGCAGCGCCTGCGCCATGCCCACGCGCTGGCGGTAACCTTTTGATAGCTGCCCTATTTTTTTGTGCTGCTCCGGTCCAAGTCCGGTCAACTCTATGGCGTGCTTTACGCTTGCCGCCGTGTTTTTTTTCAAGCCATAAATTCCAGCAACAAATTCCAAAAACTCCACCACGTACATGTCCAAGTACAGCGGGTTGTGCTCGGGCAAATATCCCACAGCCTGCTTGGCTTGCAGCGGTTGCGTGGCCACGTTAAAATTGTTGACAAAAGCTTCGCCCGAGGTGGGCGGAATGTAGCCTGCCAAAATTTTCATCATGGTCGATTTTCCTGCGCCGTTTGGCCCCAACAAACCTACCACCTGCCCGCGCTGCACCTCAAATGAAGCGTGGCTGAGCGCGGCTTGCGCACCGTAGAATTTTGAAACATCGGCAACTTTTATCGACATGGTACTTCTTTTGAGGAGGTACAAATTTAGCAAAAAAATCGTTTTTTTGAAAATAAAAAATGCTAACTTTGGCGCTTAATCTTAACGCTATGAACTGGAAACGATACCCCCTGCGCGCCGCAAAGTACGTGCTGTACTTCTACTTTTTTGCCCTTTGCATGCTCGAAGCAATGCACCTGTTCAACGGCAACGCATTCACCACAACTCCCGATTTTTCAACGTTTTTCACGCCTCGCCTGCTCATTGGCTTAGCGCTGCTGGGCGTTTGCTATCCCTTGGTAGGCTTCAACTCCGTAAGCATTTTGCTGCCCGAAGGCGGTTGGGAAGTGCACGGAAAATCGCTGCACGAGGCCATGTCGCTTTGCCGATTTAAGTTTGTAAAAAATGAAAACGGCAAGCTGATTTTTTGCGCCGAAAGTCCTGCACGCCGCGCGCTTACTATGTTTGAAGATAAAGTTACCTTAGAAATAAGTAGCGAAAATTGCCTCATAATTTCCGGTTTACGAAAAGATGTAGCCCTGATTCGCCTGCGCGTAAACGATTATCTTCGTAGAATTTAAAACCACGTCATTGCGAGCAACGCGAAGCAACCGTAGCGAAGCGGAGTTCGGCAAAGCCAATCTCATGCTGTAAAGAGATTGCCTCCTCCTCGTTCCTCGTCCTCGCAATGACGGTGCGCTATATTTTCTGCAATTTGTCAAACGTTTTTTTGCCAAGCAAAAAGTAGTTGAGCAAAATGCTACCCTTGTACACGCCTTGCAAATCCTGCATTTCCGACAACTTATTTTTATCTCTTTTTCCTTTTTTTAGCCTCAAAAAATCTGCGTGCGCGCTAAATACAGCAGCCGCATTTTTGAACTTCAGCTGTAGCAAAAACATGAACGCAGAAGCCCAATCGAGCAAAATTCTAAAGGTAATAACCGCGCTATACCGCCCGCGCGGAAGGTTTTTGTGCAGCATGAGCAGGTTGTTGCGGTAGTTGTAAAACAGCTTGCGCGGATTGTTGTTGGGCAGCGTGCCACCGCCAACGTGAAACACTTCGGAGCCGCCCACGTAGGCAATTTTGTAGCCCGCATTTTGCATGCGCCAGCACAGGTCAATTTCCTCCATGTGCGCAAAAAAATCATTATCCAAGCCACCCAAAGCTTTGTACAGCGCGGTGCGCACAAGCATGCACGCGCCTGTTGCCCAAAAAATATTGCGCGTATCGTTGTACTGATTTTTGTCTGCTTCCACCGTTCCTAAAATTCTTCCGCGACAAAAAGGGTAGCCCAAAACATCAATAAATCCGCCGGCTGCACCTGCGTATTCAAAGTTTTGAGGTTGAGAAAACGAACGAATTTTCGGCATACATGCGCCTACATTTGGCGTTGCGTCCATGTGCGCAACGAGCGGCGCAAGCCAGCCCGCAGGCACATCAACATCGGAGTTGAGCAGCACGGTGTAGGGGGAATTTATTTGCGCAATGGCGCGATTGTAGCCACCGGTAAAACCGTAATTTTTGTCGAATTTTATAACGCGCACCTGCGGAAAATTCCGCTCTACGTAAGCCAACGAGCCATCGGCAGAGCCATTGTCGGCTACTACCACCTCGGTTTCATCGTTTACGGTATTTTTTACAACAGCGGGTAAAAAATTTCGCAAAAATCGCTCGCCGTTCCAGTTGAGAATTACTACTGATGTTTTTATCATTGTATGGTTTATTACCTCGTCATTGCGAGGGGGTTTAGCGAAGCAACCGTAGCGAAGCGGAGCTCGGCAAAGCCAATCTCACGCTATTGGTTGGAGATTGCTTCCTCGCTCATTCTTCGCTCCTCGCAATGACGGTGGGTATGCAGGTTGTTTAGCGTAAATATTTCTTCACCACATTCAAAAATTCATCGTAAATATTGGCGTTGGTGCATACCATTTCTTTGCCGAAAATGTAATTTTTTCCACCCGAAAAATCGCTTACTTTTCCGCCGGCCTGCTGCACTATGAGCGCGCCGGCCGCCACGTCCCACGGTTGCAGCGAGTACTCGTAAAACGCCTCGAAGCGACCGCAGGCCACGTAGGCCATATCGGGGGCGGCGGAGCCGAGGCGGCGCGCGCCGGGCGAGCTTTGCATAAAGTGCGTGAGGCTGCCCATGTAGCCCTGCATTTTGTGAAAATCGTAGTACGGAAAGCCAGTGCCGATGAGTGAATCGGAAATGGTTTTGGCGTCCGAAACGTGAATTTCTTTACCGTTGAGGTAAGATTTGCTGCCCTGCCAAGCGTAAAAACATTCGTTGCCAACCGCCTCATAAACAACGCCAACCACAACTTCGTTTTCGTCCATAAGCGCAATGCTGACGGCGTATGGCGGCAGTCCGTGAATGAAATTCGTAGTGCCGTCCAACGGGTCGATTACCCAGCGGAAACGCTCGTTGTTACTTTCGGCTGTGCCCTCTTCGGCAATGAAACCGGCTTCGGGCAGCAACTTACGCAGCGCAGCCACAATGCGCTTTTCGGCGTTTTTGTCCACATCGCTTACAAAGTTGTGCAAGCCATTTACTTCAATTCTATCGGTCGAAAAATTTTCTCTTTCGCTTCGCAAAAATGCGCCGGTTTCGCGCGCTACAGCGCAAACTTCG
>JAITVR010000049.1 GCA_031285695.1 Prevotellaceae bacterium | reverse complement strand
GTACAGAGTAGGCAAAAATAAAACTCTCTCTAAAGTATGAAGTACAAATTAGTAGCGCGGAAAAATCCGCAAAACCCCGATGCGGCAGGCAAGCTGTACGCCGCTCCGGTAAACGATGGGCGCGTGTCGCAAAAGGACATAGCCGCCGACATAGTAGGGCTATCATCGCTTGCCCGCGGCGATGTAAACAACGTGATAGACAGCCTTATTGACACCGTGCCCAAGTACCTGCTTATGGGTAAAAGCGTGAACCTGGGCTCGTTGGGTACCTTCCGCCTCTCGTTTTCGAGCGAGGGCGTGGCCACCGAGGCCGAGTTTAACCCCGGCAAAATTTCGGGCGCCAAAGTCATCTTCACGCCCAGCACCGACCTCAAGGCAGCCATCGAAAAAATATCCTTCGAGAAGGCGTAGCGGCTGCGTGCGTATGTAGCAAAATTTCCTTCCGTATGTAAATTTTACCGCATACGGAAGGAATTTTTTTTGCCTGCGTATGTAATTTTTGCTACATACGCACGGCGGCTGTGGGCTGTCACCCTAAGCCTGTCGAAGTTTGACAAGCGCACGGCGCAGCCAATCTCAATCCCGATTGTGAGATTGCTTCGCTAAACCCGCTCGCAATGACGTACAGGGGTGCGAACATGAGATGCTTCGCTTCGCTCAGCATGACAACGGGGAAGTGTAGTAGGACAAGTGCGCGGTAGTTCGCAAACCCACTGCTGTTACAGCCCCCTTTAGGGGGTTGGGGGTAATGTTTCCACCAGCTACTTTTAACAACAAAAACAAAACCGCCCTCCACTTTCGTGAAGAGCGGTTCCGCCCTCTAAAAAACGCAATCCTGAACATGAATACTAAACAAACAAACCTGAACCTTTTTTACTGTTGTCCTGCCAACCTCTTGTACTGGTTGTAGCGCCACTGGGCGTTTTCTTGGGTAGCCTTGAAGAGCTCGGCAGCTTCCTGCGGGAACGACTTCATCAGCGAGGTGTAGCGCACCTCATTCTTCAAGAAATCTTGAAACTTTGTCCAATCGGGCTCCTTGCTGTCCAGCGTGAAGGGGTTTTTGCCTTCGGCTTCCAGCGCAGGGTTAAAGCGGTAGTTGTGCCAGTATCCGCACTCTACGGCGCTCTTTTCTTCGCGCTGCGAAACGCCCATGCCGCCCTTAATGCCGTGGTTGATACAAGGCGAGTAGGCAATGATGAGCGAAGGACCGTTGTAGGCTTCAGCTTCCTTCAGCGCGTTGAAGAACTGTGCATGGCTGGAGCCCATAGCTACCTGCGCCACGTAAACGTAGCCGTAGCTCATGGCCATCATGCCAAGGTCTTTTTTGCGAATGCGCTTGCCGGAGGTAGCAAACTTGGCTACTGCACCCGCAGGCGTTGATTTTGACGACTGACCGCCGGTGTTGGAGTAAACTTCGGTGTCGAGCACAATCACGTTTACGTTGTCGCCGCTGGCCAGCACGTGGTCAAGACCACCGTAGCCAATGTCGTATGCCCAACCGTCGCCGCCGATAATCCACTGCGAGCGCTTCACGATGTACTGCTTCAACTCGGCAATTTGCTTGCAGGTGTTGCAGCTGCACTTTTCTACCATAGGAATAAGCTTTGCGGCTACTTCCTGCGTTTTTGTGCTATCCTCGCGGTTGGCAATCCATTCGGCAAACAAGGCCTTCATTTCGGGCGAGCACTCGCTGCAATTTTGACCTTCGGTCATCAGAATTTGCAGGCGGTCACGCAATTTATCCACTGCCAGCTGCATGCCCATACCAAACTCGGCGTTATCCTCAAACAAAGAGTTTGCCCAAGCCGGACCGCAACCATTCTTGTTGGTGGTGTAGGGCGAAGCGGGGTACGAACCGCCGTAAATTGACGAGCAGCCGGTAGCGTTGGCAATCATCATGTGGTCGCCAAAGAGCTGGGTAATGGCTTTTACGTAAGGAGTTTCGCCGCAGCCCATGCAAGCGCCCGAGAACTCGAACAGCGGTTGCGAGAACTGGCTGTTCTTTACGTTTTGGAACTTGTCGCCAACAGTATCCTTGTAGCCAACATTTTTGTGCAAATAGTCGTACTTTGCCTGTTCGGGCATTTGGCTTTCGAGCGATTTCATGGCCAAAGCCTTGCCCTGCTTGTTGCCCGGGCACACATCGGCGCAGTTGCCGCAGCCGGTGCAATCGAGCGGTGCAACTTGAATGCGGAAGTTGTACTCCTTAAATGCTGCCAAACCTTTTATGCTCTTCATATCCTTGGCCGCTGCTTGCTCAGCATCGGTAAGCAGGAAGGGGCGAATGGCGGCGTGCGGACAAACGTAGGCGCACTGGTTACACTGAATGCAGTTTTCGGGCATCCACTCGGGAACGTGCACGGCAATGCCGCGCTTTTCGAAGGCGGCTGTGCCGCAAGGAATTGTTCCGTCTTCTTGCCCAATGAATGCGCTTACGGGCAGGTCGTCGCCAATTTGCGCGTTTACCACATCGGCAATCTTTTTCACAAATTCGGGAGCGGGACGGTTGGCTGTGTCGGGCTCAAATGTTGCCTTGAGGCTTGCCCACTCGGCGGGAATTTCAACCTTGGTAACATCGCCGCCGCGGTCCACCGCTGCGTAGTTTTTCTTCACTACATCTTCGCCCTTTTTGCCGTAACTCTTTTCAATGGCCTTCTTCATTTGCTCAACGGCTTTCTCAAACGGAATTACGTTGGCAATTTTAAAGAACGCAGCCTGCAAAATGGTGTTGGTGCGGTTGCCCAAGCCAATTTCTTCGGCTATCATTGTAGCGTTAATGATGTAGAAGTTAATCTTCTTTTCGGCCAAAGTTTTTTTGATGAAATCGGGCAAACGCTTTTTGGTTTCTTCGGCGTCCCAAAGGCTGTTCATCAAGAAAGTTCCACCCGGCTTAATACCGCGCAGCATATCGTACTTTGTCAAATACGAAGGCACGTGGCAGGCCACAAAATTCGGCGTATTTACAAGGTACGGCGAGTTGATGGGGCTGTCGCCAAAGCGCAGGTGCGAGCAGGTAAAGCCGCCCGACTTTTTCGAGTCGTAGGCAAAGTATGCTTGGCAGTACTTCGGCGTAGTTTCGCCAATAATTTTAATGGTATTCTTGTTGGCGCCAACAGTTCCATCGGAACCCAAACCGTAGAATTTTGCTTCAAAAGTTCCGGCTTTTTCAAGGCTGATTTCTTCTTTTTGCGGAAGCGAAAGGAAGGTAACATCATCCACAATACCGAGCGTAAAGTGGTCTTTCGGCTCCTTCATTTCAAGGTTTTCGTACACGCTCATTACCATGGCAGGCGTGGTATCCTTTGATGCCAAACCGTAGCGGCCGCCTACAATAAGCGGAGCATTTTGTTGACCGTAAAATACGTCTTTTACATCAAGCAGCAGCGGTTCGCCGTTGGCTCCGGGTTCCTTGGTGCGGTCGAGCACAGCAATGCGCTTTACGCTTTTGGGCATAACGCTCATAAAGTGCTTTGCCGAGAAAGGACGGTAAAGGTGCACAAAAATTGCACCGTACTTTTTGCCCTTGCCGTTCAAGTAATCAATGGTTTCGGTAACTACATCGCATACCGAGCCCATGGCAATAATGATGTTTTCGGCATCGGCTGCGCCGTAGTAGTTAAAGGGCTTGTACTCGCGACCGGTAATTTTGCTAATTTCCTGCATGTACTCTGCCACCATATCCGGAATGGCATCGTAGTAGCGGTTGCTGGCTTCGCGTGCTTGGAAGTACACATCGCTGTTTTGCGCAGTACCGCGGGTAACGGGAGCGTAAGGATTCAGCGCGCGTTGGCGGAATTCGCTCAGCGATTTTTCGTCAATCAAGCTGCGCAAATCTTCGCCGTCAATGGCTTCAATTTTTTGAATTTCGTGTGAAGTACGGAAGCCGTCGAAGAAGCTAACGAAAGGTACGCGACCTTTGATAGCGGTAAGGTGTGCAACGGCTGCCAAGTCCATAACTTCCTGCACGCTGCCCGAAGCCAGCATGGCGAAGCCCGTTTGGCGAGTTGCCATTACGTCGCTGTGGTCGCCGAAGATTGAAAGTGCGTTCATAGCCAGTGCGCGCGCCGATACGTGGAATACGCAGGGCAGCAGCTCGCCGGCAATTTTGTACATGTTAGGAATCATAAGCAGCAATCCCTGCGATGCGGTAAAGGTGGTGGTAAGCGCGCCTGCCTGCAACGAACCGTGCACCGCGCCTGCAGCACCGGCTTCACTTTGCATTTCGGCCACCTTTACGGTTTCACCAAACAGATTTTTTTTGCCAAAAGCAGCCCATTCGTCCACATACTCCGCCATGGTTGACGAGGGAGTGATGGGGAAAATTGCGGCTACCTCGCTGAACATGTACGCCACGTGCGCCGCAGCGTAGTTACCATCGCAGGTAATGAACTTTTTTTCTTTCGCCATTTTTAAATATGAATTTTGTGTTTGTAAAAATTATTTTTTCTTAAATTGTGAGGAACAAAGGTAGTAATTTTTTTGGAAAATACATTTTGGTAATTCCCGTCTAATCACTAACCTCTAATCACTAACCACTATTTAGCCATTCATGGTTGCCAAAAACTCGTTGTTGTCCGTAGTTTTCAGCATGCGGTTGCGCAAAAACTCCATGGCTTCCACCGAATTCATGTCCGACAAGTAGTTGCGCATAACCCAAATGCGGCTCAGCACATCTTTGTCCACCAGCAAATCGTCGCGGCGCGTGCTGCTCAGCGTTACGTCCACCGCGGGGAATAGGCGCTTGTTCGACAACTTGCGGTCGAGCTGCAGCTCCATGTTGCCCGTGCCCTTAAATTCTTCAAAAATTACCTCGTCCATTTTTGAGCCGGTTTCGGTAAGCGCCGTGGCCAAAATGGTAAGCGAACCGCCATTTTCGATGTTGCGCGCTGCGCCAAAAAAGCGTTTTGGTTTGTGCAGCGCGTTGGCGTCCACACCGCCGCTCAGCACCTTACCCGATGCGGGTTGTACGGTGTTGAAGGCGCGCGCAAGGCGTGTAATGGAGTCAAGCAAAATTACCACATCGTGCCCACATTCCACCATGCGCTTGGCTTTTTCCAGCACAATGTTGGCCACTTTTACGTGGCGGTCGGCCGGCTCGTCAAAGGTTGATGCCACCACCTCGGCGCGCACGCTGCGCTGCATGTCGGTAACCTCCTCGGGGCGCTCGTCAATGAGCAGCACAATCATGTAAACCTCTGGGTGATTGGCCGCAATGGCGTTGGCAATATCTTTTAGCAAAACAGTTTTACCCGTTTTTGGCTGCGCCACAATTAGGCCGCGCTGCCCCTTGCCAATGGGCGCAAACAAATCAACCACGCGGGTTGAAAGGTTGTTGTGCCCGTTGCCGGTAATGTTGAATTTTTCTTCGGGAAAAAGCGGGGTGAGGTAGTCAAAAGGCTCGCGGTCGCGAATATACTCGGGGTCGCGACCGTTGATAGAGTTGACTTTTACCAAGGGGAAAAACTTTTCGTTGTCCTTTGGCGGGCGAATAAATCCGGTTACGGTGTCGCCGGTTTTTAGCCCAAACAGCTTTATTTGCGACTGCGAAACGTAAATATCATCGGGCGACGAAAGGTAGTTGTAGTCCGATGAGCGCAGAAATCCGTAGCCGTCCGTCATCACATCAAGCGTGCCGGTGGCAGGTACCAAGGTTTCAAAATCGTAGCTTTTTTCACGGTTTTGTTGGTTTTGGTACTGCTGCTGGTGCTGCGTTTGCTGCGGCTGACGACGCTCGCGCTGCTCGTGCTGGCGGCGGTCGTGGTTATTGTTATTGTTAGCTTGCTGCTGCGTTGCCGCTTCGGGCGCGGCTGCACTTGAGGCTTCAACCTGTGTTGCCTCAGGCGTTGCAGCGTTTTCAGCCGAAGGTTGCGCATCGTTTGCAGGCGCAACTTCGGGCGCATTTTCCGTTACCTTTTTGGTGCGTCCGCGGCGCTGCTCCTTAGGTGCGGCAGCGGCAGAATTTTCAGCGCTCTTAGCTTCGCTCTGATTTTGGCTTGGGTTTTCCTTCGCTTCGGGCGATTTTTGCTCGCTTTTGCGCACCGGTTTTTTCCCCATGGGGCGTTTTGCGCGCTGTCCGTTTTCCGAAGGTTCGTCTTGGTTTGAGGAGGTTTTTTTGGTGCCCTGCACGGCCTGCTCGTCAAGAATTTTGTAAATAAGCTCGTCTTTGGGAAGATTTCCCTTTTTGATGCTCAGCTGGAGCGCAATCTCTTGCAACTCCTCCAACGACTTGCCGTTCAAGGCTTTGATGTCGTACATAGAAAAGAATTTAGGTTAGAAAAAATGAAAGTACTAAATCCTGCACAATAAATTTGCACACGTGAGTAAATGCACAGGAATGTTAAAGAAAAATAAAGTTGTCAAAATTGGCTTAACGTTGAGGCGGAATTTGCCTCTAACCGAAATGTTATCAATCACGCGGTACAAAAGTAGAATTTTTTTACGAAATCACAAAATATTTTTTTACCCACACAAAAGTTAATTTGTAAATATTTGACAATTAGATAGTTGTATTCTATTTTGGTTGAGTGTTTTTTAACAAGAAAATACGGCTAAAAAAATTGCAGCTTTTCAGCCATCGAATTTCGTTGCAAACTTGCAGCAGTGCTGTATTTTTAAAGGTTGCAAAACCGTGGAAAATAGTGTACATTTGTAGGTTATTTGAAAATCGTCTATTTTGCTAATTATTTATGCAACAAATAGTTAAGTTAACAAAAGGCTTGGATATTAAGCTCGAAGGGCTGCCCGAAAAGGTGCTGCCCAAGTGCCCTGTTCCGCAGTCATACGCTCTAAAACCTACGGATTTTCACGGCTTAACGCCCAAAATGTTGGTTCGCGAAGGCGACCGCGTTTTGGCCGGTTCGCCCGTTTTTTGCGACAAATATCGTCCCGAAATTATTTTCGCTTCGCCTGTAAGCGGCACGGTGGCTGCGGTTAACCGCGGTGAGCGCCGCGCGCTGCTCGAAGTTGTGGTTGCGCCCGATGTCGAAAATGAATTTGCAAATTTTACAGCACCGGATTTATCCACCGCCACGCGTGAAAGCCTTGTGACGTATATGCTTAGCAGCGGCGCGTGGCCGTTTTTGGTGCAGCGTCCCTACGGCGTTATTGCCAATCCCAACGCTACGCCGAAGGCCATTTTTATTTCGGGTTTTGACTCCGCACCGCTTGCCGCAGATGCCGATTACCTGGTAAATGGCGAGGGCGCAGCGTTTCAAAAGGGAGTTGATGTGCTGAAAAAGTTAACGACCGGAAAAGTGCACCTTTCGCTTTGCGCCGAATACCCCGCCAACACAACGTTTGAGCGCGCCAAGGGTGTAGAAATTTATCGCATAAAAGGGCCGCACCCTGCAGGAAATGTGGGCGTGCAAATTCATCACATTGCGCCCATTTGCAAGGGCGAGGTGGTGTGGACTATTGCGCCACAGCACGTTATTGCGCTTGGTCGGCTGTTTGCCGCAGGCGTGTACGATGTGTCAAAAGTGGTTGCGCTGGTGGGCTCGGAGGTAAAAAAACCGCGCTACTACCGCATGATTGCTGGCGCTTCGTTGAGCGGCATGGCGGAATTTTTGAACGAAACAAGCGACGAAAAAAAGCAGCGCGTTATTAGCGGCAACGTGCTTACGGGCGAAAACGTGGGCATTGGCGGGCACTTGGGTTTTTACCACAATGAGGTAACCGTAATTCCCGAGGGCAATCAGTACGAAATGCTGGGTTGGATAATGCCGCGCTTCTCCAAATTCAGCCTTTCGCGCACCTACTTTTCGTGGCTTTCGCCGAGCAAAAGATATAGGCTCGACACCAACATCAACGGCGGACAGCGCGCATTTACCATCACGGGACAGTACGAAAAAGTGCTGCCTATGGACATTTATCCCGTTTACCTGCTCAAGGCAATTTTGGCCGGCGAGGTGGAAAAAATGGAGCAGCTGGGCATTTACGAAGTGATTGAAGAAGACCTTGCGCTGTGCGAATTTGTGTGCACCTCAAAAATAGATGTGCAGGAAACGCTGCGCAAAGGAATAGACTTGATGATGAAGGAAATGGCATAACAGAGTTGAAAGTTTTTAAAGTCTGTAAAGTTGAAAGTTCAACAACTTTACAAACTTTATGAACTTTATAAACTTTAAAAACAAAGTTTTTTTACATGAACGCACTTAGAAAATTTGTAGATAGCGTAAAGCCGAACTTTGAGAAAGGAGGGAAATTGCACTTCCTGCACTCCACGTTCGATGCTTTTGAAACTTTTTTGTTTGTGCCCAACACGGTAAGCGTAAAGGGCGCTCACATTCGCGACTCCATTGACATGAAGCGCACTATGATAGTGGTGTGCACCGCGCTGCTGCCTGCGCTGCTGTTCGGAATTTGGAATGTTGGTTTTCAGCATTTTTTATCCATAAATCAAGAGGTGGGATTTTGGGGCGTTTTTGGTTTTGGCTTGGGCAAGGTGCTTCCCATGATAGTGGTGTCGTACGTAGTGGGCTTGGGCATTGAGTTTGCCGCTGCGCAAATACGCGGACACGAGGTCAACGAAGGATTTTTGGTTACCGGCTTGCTTATTCCCATGGTCATGCCTGCCGACTTGCCCCTGTGGATGCTGGCCTTGGCCACGGCTTTTGCGGTAGTTATTGGCAAAGAAGTTTTTGGCGGAACGGGCATGAATATTTTCAACCCGGCGCTGTTGGCGCGCGCCTTTGTATTCTTTTCGTACCCCTCATTTATTTCGGGCGACAAAATTTGGATTGCCGGTTTGACAAAAGGCGAGGGTGTGGTGGACGGATTTTCGGGTGCAACGCCCTTGGCAAAAGCCATGCTTGAGCAGCTACCCTTTTCGGCCATGGAAACGCAAAATATGATTTTGGGAACCATACCCGGCGCCATTGGCGAAACCTCAAAGTTGGCCATACTTTTGGGCGCAGCCCTGCTTATTTTTACAGGAATAGCCAGCTGGCGCATTATGCTTTCGGTAGTGGCAGGCGGCTACCTTACCGGATTGCTATTCAACGCAGTGGGAGGCAACGCCTACATGGATATGCCGGCGTACTATCACCTGCTTATGGGCGGTTTTGCCTTTGGCGCAGTGTTTATGGCTACCGACCCCGTTACCGCTTCGCAAACCAACAGGGGCAAGTGGATTTACGGATTTATAATTGGCGTAATGGCGGTGGTAATTCGCGTGCTCAACCCCGCGTACCCCGAGGGAATGATGCTCGCCATTTTGCTTATGAATGCCTTTGCGCCACTCATTGATTACTACGTGGTGCAGGGAAATATTAAGCGCAGAGAAAAGCGCGCGCTGCTTAAAGTCCAAAGTTCATAAAGTTTATAAAGTTGAAAGTAGCAACTTTACGAACTTTATAAACCTTACAAACTTTATAAACTTAAACCTATGAATAAGGAAAGCAACAAATACATTTTTCTGTACTCCATTGCGCTGGTGGTGCTGGTGGCGGCGGTGCTGGCGGTAGCTAGCATCACGCTCAAGCCTTTTCAGCAAAAAAATATTGAGGTAGAAAAAAAGCAGAGCATACTGCACTCGGTGCAAAAAGCCGCCGATGTAAAAAATGCCAAAAACAAAACGCTGTACGTGGAAAAAGAGTACGCTAAGTACATTACCTCCAGCTTTGTGGTAAGCACGCAAGGCACAAAAGTTGCCGGCGACGCCTTTGAAATAAGCTTGGAGGAGGAATTTTCCAAGCCGCTTGCCAAGCGCAGGTTGCCCGTGTTTGTTTGCACCGAAGATGACGGCTCAAAAAAGTACATTTTGCCCGTGCGCGGCGTTGGATTGTGGGGGCCGCTGTGGGGTTACATTGCCCTGCAAAATGATTACAGCACAATATACGGTGTAGTTTTTGACCACAAGGGCGAAACTCCCGGACTTGGCGCGGAAATTTCTACGCCGAAATTTCAAGAGCAGTTTGCAGGCAAGCAAATTTTTGAGGGCACAACCTTTACCTCTATTTTGGTGGCAAAGGGCGGCGGCACGCAGGGCAAGCCGCACGAGGTTGACGCCATTTCGGGCGGAACAATCACAAGCAAAGGGCTTGAGGAAATGCTGAGCAACTCGCTAAGCGCCTACCAAAACTTTTTTAAGGAAGAAAAACAAAAGCAGGAAAAGGCGGCAGCGGCTGTGGCAGAAAAAGAGGAAGGCAAAAAAGTGGAAAAGAAAAAAGAAGCGCAACCTGCGCCAAAGCCCGCACCAAAACCGGTTGTGGTTGACACCGCAGCTTCGGCTCCCGCGGCAGAAGTTGCCCAACCCGAAGCCGCGCCTGTTGCAGCCGATAGCAGTACGAATTAAACGATTTTTTAGCATATATAAATGGAGAAAGAACCTTTATTTTCGGCCAAAAATTTAAAATTACTTACCTCGCCTATGGGGCGCAACAACCCCGTAACGGTACTCGTGTTGGGCATTTGCTCGGCCTTGGCCGTAACGGTAAAGTTGGAGCCCGCGCTGGTAATGGCCATTTCGGTAATGGTGGTGGTGGGCGTGTCCAACGCGGTAATATCGCTCATGCGCAACACCATTCCCAACCGCATTCGCATTATAGTGCAGCTGGTGGTGGTGGCGGCTTTGGTTATTTTGGTTGACCAAATTTTGCAAGCCTTTGCCTACGATGTAAGCAAGCAGCTGTCGGTATTTGTTGGCCTCATTATTACCAACTGCATTGTGATGGGGCGCCTCGAAGCCTTTGCCATGGGCAACAAACCTTGGCCCTCGTTCATTGATGGTATTGGCAACGGTTTGGGCTACGGCATTATTTTGGTAATTGTAGGTTTTGTGCGCGAGCTCTTTGGCTCGGGAACGCTGCTGGGCTACCGCGTGGTGCCCGAAAGTTTTTACATAGAAAACGGCGGCGTGTACGCCAATAATGGCTTGATTATTTTGCCGCCCATGGCGCTCATTATTGTGGGCTGCATTATTTGGGTGCAGCGCGCGCGCAACAAGGAGTTAGTTGAAAAATAAAAAAATGCGCTATATAGTATAGGTATGGAAAACGTAGTTAGTATATTTGTCAAGTCCATTTTTATAGACAACATGATTTTTGCGTATTTTTTGGGAATGTGCTCGTATTTGGCCGTTTCCAAAAACGTAAAAACCTCGGTAGGCTTGGGTTTGGCGGTAATTTTTGTGTTGGGAGTTACCGTGCCGGTGGGCTACCTGCTCAACAAGTACGTGCTCAGCAGCGGCGCGCTGGCATGGATTAGCTTAGACCTTGACGATGTGGACCTGAGCTTCCTCAGCTTCATTGTGTTCATTGCCGTTATTGCCTCCATAGTGCAGGTGGTGGAAATGGTGGTGGAGCGCTTTGCGCCTGCGCTGTACTCATCGTTGGGAATTTTTCTGCCGCTCATTGCGGTCAACTGTGCCATACTGGGCGGCATGCTGTTTATGCAAGAGCGTGCGTATCAAAATCTTGCCGAAGCTACCGCCTTTGGTTTGGGCTCCGGCGTGGGTTGGTTTTTGGCCATTGTGGGCATTGCCGCCATACGCGAAAAGCTCTCGTACTCCAACGTACCCGCACCGCTCAAAGGATTGGGTATTACCTTCATTATTACAGGGTTGATGGGTATTGCGTTTATGTGTTTTATGGGAATAAAAAT
>JAITVR010000141.1 GCA_031285695.1 Prevotellaceae bacterium | reverse complement strand
TGACTGCTCCAAAAAGAAATCTTGTAAATGAATTCATTGTTCTTTTGTTTCAAGCTGAGATGCTTGTTGCCTTTTGCATAGGTAAAACCGTAAGGCAAATATACATTTGCAATTTGTTCACAAGCGAGCGCAAAAACTTCTTTCGTACTTTCCAGTTGTGCTTTATCTTTACTAAAAGCATATTCGGCAAATCGTTTTTTATTATTCGCAACTTCGTTTACAAGTTCATCAAAATTATATTCAGCCATTACAGTTTTCCTTTCCAGAATTATTTCTCTTCATACACTAAAGCACGGATGAAGCTTTCAAAGTCGCCGGCGATGTAGGTGATTTCCCAATTTTTATCTTGGTCAACTTGAACGACTTCCGGTTCGCCGTCTTTGCCGCATTTTCGGTAATCAAGAAAAATCATATCGTGGCCGCCGGAATCGGTTTCGCAAATCGCAATGCCGATGTCGGGATAGCCCCATTCTGGTTCAAAGTTACCTCTGTATTTCAAAGAATGCAATCGAGTTGCAATTTTCTGAAATTAGCGCTCCATGCTCATTTGGTTGAGCTGCTTTACCAACGACTGAACGGCAACTTTAACAGGCGAAGTGGGAAGCAGAGACAAAGCCTCTGTGCCAAGCGCAATATGTTGCTTGACGAAGGCAACATTTTCAATCTGCGCCGTCCGCTCCTTGTTAATGAAGTCGGAGGGTGGCGTTTTTACGTTCCACTCCCCATTGGTAAGCTCATATGATTTCAGCAACCTCTCGCCTTGATACGAGTAAATATTGATAAAGTCAACGCTCTTGTTGTCGTACAGCGTATCTACACTTTTCAGCAGTCCGGCACAGGCTTGGTTGTGCGAGCTGATGTCGGCCAAGCGACCGTAGCCAACCTTTTCAACTTGCTCAACGTAGCGGCGGTACGTGCCTAATTCGGTTATTTTGGGGTGGGCAGCAATAACGGCAGCGCCAACGCGGTAGCCTTGCTCTTGAAGCAGCGCAGCCGTCTTTGCCGGAACATCGGGGTTGCGCATTGTTCCCTCAATGATTAGGTTGTAGCGCAAGGCTGCACCGTCCTTAATCAAATTTTCCGTGAAAACGTTGCTGAAGTTTTGGGTAATAGTGGGAAATTCGGCGGGATTGGTAGAAATGAGGTTTTGAAATTCGGGGTGGTATTGGCGATAGTCGTCACCGTTAATAGCCAAAAAAGAACAGTCTCGGCTTTCAATCCTCGTTACGCCAGACTTGCCACAAGCGGGTTGACCACCCAAAATTACAGCTATCGGCTTTTCTTGGGGCTGAGCAACTGCCAAAATGCGGGTTTTACGCAGCTGATAAATGCTCTGTACGGTAGTTTCCGGTAACTGCATTTTTTACAATTGGGGCATAAACAGTATCAACTTTTTCCATTACACGCTCAAAATCTTGCTTAGAGCCTTCGCCGTAAATGATTTGACGTTCTTGCTGTAGCAGCGAAATTTCGCTATTAAGCAAAGCAAGTTCAGTGCCGGTGGCAGTGTCAGACGTTTTCAACTTATGGGCGATTAAAAATGCCAACACCTCGGCAGCCGTATCAATGCTTATTGTTGCCATAACTTTGAGTTTTTACAAAGATAGTGAAAAACATGCGAAAATCCAAGCTGTGGTTCAGCCCTTGTCGTTGCCTGACTCACAGGTAGGCTCACTCCCCCGCTTTTATCGTAAAATCATTTACCCTAAAGTTGGCGTAAAATCGGCCAGAACTTGGGGTAAACCTAATGAGACAAAAGTCGGGGTCGGTGTACGACTTTTGAGGGTAGGCATTTTTGTAAAAATCTATCCAATACTTCTGCTTCAAGGTTATATTGTTTACAACTTCAAAGTGGCCTTTTAGGTTGCAGCCCTTCCAATTGAAAAACACCTTTCGGTAAAAATATACGCTACCCTTGCCGTTCTTGCCTATGGCGCCGATAAAGTTGGAGCTGGTGTTGGTGCAAAAGTACAGTTCGCCTATAGCTTCGCGGTGCTTGCCGGGCACTACTGCTTTGGTTAGCGGGTATCCATCATCGGCTACGCAGGTCAAAATGAAGGTTCTGACTTTTTTGTGCAGCCGCTCCGCCTGCTTTTTTATCGTCGTGTTTTTGTCTATCATCATTTCATTTTCCAAGCGCCACCCATGCGCTTTTGCGTATCCACGCGCCGAAGCGCAATGCGGCGGCTGAGCTTGGCGGCTTCCTTGGCCGAAGCGGCGGCGCTGCGGCGCCTTAAGCCCAAAGCCTGCTCTGACAGCGCTACGGCACGCGCCAGCGCTGCCGCATCGTTGGCAATTTCTTCGTCGGGAACAATGCCAATTTCGTTATACGTGTACCAATTTTGGTCGAAAAACTTTAGCGCGGTAATGCCCGCAAGGCCGCCTGCGTACGTGTTTATGTAGTACTGCCCTACTCCCTTGCCGTAGGTGGTGGTGCCTACAAAGCTTGAGTTGAGGTTATTCTTTGCGGCAAAGAGCATTACTTCCGATGAGCTTGCCGATTCTTCATCAGCAAGAAAAACCCACTTCGTATTTTCGCCCAAGCCTCCCTGAGTTGCCTGAACTTTTACGGTGTCCACTCGCGCTTGGTCAACATCGCTATCGTAGTAGTGGTCCACGTAGCGAATTATTTCGCCGGCGGCAATAATTTGGTCGGCCATATCGAGCACGTGCTCCATTTCGCCGCCGGGGTTGCCGCGCAGGTCGATAACGCCTGCTTTTGCGCCCTGTATTTTTGCCAACGCTTCGCGAAACTCCTCCTTTGTTCCCTCGGGGTGGCTTGTTTTTCCGGTAAATTCGGTAATTTGAATTACGGGAATGCTGCCGACAGAGTCGAGAAACACGGTGGGCGGAGTGCCCTTTCTTTTAGTGATAACGAGGTTTTTTTCCACACCTTGCGCATCAATAACCTTAATCTCAGTACGGGTGCCGCCAAGCAGGTCGTAGGTTCTGTTCAGCGTATTTGGGCCGGTAACGTTTACTCCGTTTACCTCCACAATGCGGTCGTTTTTTCTCATGCCTGCATCGTGCGCGGCGTAGCCGGAGTACGCGAGCGTTACCACAGTGGTATCGCCCGATTCGTTTTCCTCCATTTCAAAACCCGAAATGGCACCGCCGTCTCCCGAGCTTGTTAGAAGGGCAAGCACCTCCTGTGCCTCGTCAGGAGTAAAGTACTGCGTGTACTGGTCGCCCATTGAGTCGTACATGGCAATTACCTTGCCGAAATCGCCTTCGGCCGGAATATTTGAGTAGTGCTCGTAATTCTTCAGCTTCTCTTCCTTGTGCAGATAGTGGGTTTTGAGCAAAAAGTGGTTGTACGCAAGCTCCTCCTCCATTAGCTCTTCGTACGGCAGCGTTTTTTCACTATCAGCATCGTCCGAGCATGCGGAAAACAGCAGTAAGGCTGCTGCTGCTACAAATAATTTTCTGCTAAACATTTTTCTTTTCTTTTAATTCCATAAACTTATTTTCGACTATGTGGTGCAGCTTGGCGGCCATTTCTTTTCGGTTCAAGCCCGCCAAATCCACCGGCGGCAGCAGGTGAAATTCTACCATAAATCCGCCCAGCTCTAAGATGTGAAAAAGCTGCCCGGCGGCGCTGCGCTCGCGGCGGCACAAGGCTGCGCCGGCCGGCATTTTTGCGTTGTCAAAGTAGGCGTAATCGTTGGCCATTGTTTTATCGTCTATCGGGTTGCCGTGCTTGCTGCGGTAAAGCATAACCATGGGCTGCACGGCTATGTTGGCGCCTTTTTCTATAAAGTCAAACATGCTGGATTTGAAGGGCAAAACAATGCTTCCGTTTGACGTTGTGCCCTCGGGGTAAATGACCATGGGCCACGTTACGCCGCTCATTTGGCGGTCAATTAGCTGCACCATTTTTGCAGCGTCCGACGCTTTGCGCGATACAAAAATAACGCCAAGCCTTTTTGTTAGCCAGCCGATAATTGGTATTTTCGAAATTTCGTGCTTGCCAAAAAAGCCGCCGCCAAACGCTACCGGAAAAGCTGCGAACTCAAAAACGGATATGTGATTTCCGACGAGCAGCAGCGGGCGCACATCGGCCAATTTGCCGTGCACACGAACGCGTATTCCGCCAATTTTCGATACCACGAACATAACCACCTTGGCGTGCCAAACGCACACCTGCCGGCCAAAAGGCCACAAGGCCAGCGCCACCGGAAGCTGCAAAGCAACCCACAGCCAAAATAGGATAAACTTTACTATTGCTACTACTTTTTTCATAAATTTTTTTCCATATACTTGTGTAACTTTTCGGCAAATACATCGGCAACCCATAGCGAGCATTGGCGCCATTTTTTGTCGCGCGGCGCCCAGCTTTCGGACAGGTGATGTTTCGTTTTGGCGCTCACCGCACCGCGATGCACCACGTCCCAAACCGCATCGCCCTGGTCCATTCTTTTCAAAACCGGACTAATCCAGCTGGTGCCCGTGCCTATTTCCAAGTCGGCGGTTAAAATCGGAATGTGGCGATTGGCATACCGCGCCTCCAGCCAGTCCACCAAATCGCCCGACAGCTCAGCGGCGTTTACCGCGCCTTTTTCGTCGGGAGTAATTTCTATATCGGGTGCAAAAATTTCGGTAAATTTTTCAACATTCGCGTGGCCTGTTGGGTGCGACACCAAAATTGCCGGAATTTTATAGTCGCCCAAGCCCGTGTGCAAACCAACGGATAGCAAAGATTTTGCGCCTTCGTCCGCCATTACATCGTCGTATATTTTTTGCACAATTCTGTACTCCGGCTGAATTTGGTCGCCGCCGTAAAATAGGCCGTCGGGGTACTCGTACTGGCCGCGGCTAATGGCGGTCCAAATTCCATCATCGCCGTGCCGATACCGAAACCACAGCAGCTTTACGAGCTTCCACAACCCCGGTTTCGATACCAGCAAATCATGTGAGGCGCGGTACATATAATTTTTTGGCGCATCAGCCGCCCAATCGCAAAAGTTGCGGTTCAAATCCACGTTGTTCG
>JAITVR010000164.1 GCA_031285695.1 Prevotellaceae bacterium | reverse complement strand
CAAAGTTATCATTTTTTCTTAAAAATTAAAAACGAGGCAAAGTGCACCTTTTTAAGATTATTTTTTACCTTTGCTTTACTCCAAAATTTTATGCTTACCATGAAAAACCTGTTTGTTTTAATTTGCAGCATTGGCTTGCTCGTTAATGCGCAAGCAAATTCGGAGCTTCCGCTAACGGAAGAGTCAACGTTAGATACAGTAATGCCCACATTTCAGGGCGGAGGCATTGAAGAATTTCAAAAGTGGGTAGAAGAAAACAGGGAATATCCAAGCAACTCTCTACTCAATCATATAACGGGAAAAGTGGAAGTTCAGTTTACGGTGGACACGAGTGGAAACGTTATAAACGTAGCGCTAACAAGGAGGATTAACCGCGAATTGAGCAACGAGGCAGTGCGCGTAGTTAGCGCCTCGCCCAAGTGGACACCGGGCACGGTAAATGGTAAGCCTGTGCAGGTAACGCACACCGTGCCTGTTGTTTTTGGCACGAATGACACGCCCCCAATGTTTAGAGGAGAAGGCAGCATAGAAAATTTTCGTAAGTGGGTGGTAAAAAATATACAGTACCCCGAATTTATTGCACAAAGTGAGCTGGAGGGAAGAGTGGTTGTTCGGTTTACGGTCAACAGCAAAGGAAAGGTAGTAAATGAAGAATTAGTGAGCGGCTCCTACTTTGAGCTCAATGATGCGGTTTTGCATGCTGTCAGAATGTCGCCAAAGTGGGAACCTGCTACCAAAAACGGCAAACCTGTGAATACGTTAGTTACCCTTCCTGTTATTTTTCGATTCGAGTAAAGAATTACTCGGTATAATGCCCGTGTGCCCGAATAACAATAACGGTTACAATATCCTCCTCAATTCGGTAAACCAAGCGGTGCTCCTGCGTAATTCTACGCGACCAGCAGCCTGCCAAGTTGTGCTTTAGCCGTTCCGGTTTTCCCGTGCCAACTGTTGGGTGCTCGCGCAGCTCATCAAGCAGCTTATTGAGCTTTTTCATTACTGCAACATCGGACGTTTTGCGAAGGGTAAGTATATCCTTTTTTGCAGCGGGCGAAAGTATTATTTCGTAGCTCATAGCCCAAGCAATTCCTGCTGCTCTTTTTTGCTAAGCACGCTACCCTTGCCCGCCTTGATTTGCGCAATGCCCGCCTCTATGGCCGCAACGTTGTACGGATTTTCAAAGTAGGGGTCATTGCTCGGACTTGGGTTGTCGAATATGGTTGCGCCGCAAGGCAGCAGCTCAAAAAACAGCTGTCCCTGCTTAACCACCACGCGCTCCGAAGTTGCCACCTGAAAATAATGTCGCTGCTTTTCGCGCAGCTGGCTGCTGCTAATGACTACCATAATGTTACTGTTTTTTGTACAATATTTTGTACAAATATATGAAAATATTTACAATTTCCGAAAATTTATTGCTACTGCATTTTTTCTTATATTTGTGCTTACACTTGAACACATTTTTTCAACGCAATGAAAAAACAACCCTCGCAGCTCCGCCTTTTTCTGTGGATTTTTTCTGCTACGCTTGCAGCAGGATTTTTACTATTTCTGCTCGTTCGGCCGCTGCTGCACAGCGCCAGCTCCTTTGCTTTGCCTAAGGCCGACAAGGTGCGCCAGCTTACCTTTGAGCAGGGCAAAAAGCGCGTGCAGCTCAGCAAGCACGGCAGCAGCTGGCACATCAACGGCGGTGGCGAAGCGCAGCAGGACAAGGTTGCCGAAGCGCTGTACGCCCTGCAAATGCTCGAAGTCAGCTACCCAATTGCTACCGAAAATTTGCACGGCGATGGCTTGCGCGTAACGGCAAGCGGTCGGTTTGGAAAGCTGCGCAGCTACACGCTGTACCAAATGGATTCGCTTACGGTAGGCGTGCTGCGCAGCGGAAAACCCTACGCGCTTGAGGTGCGCGGCAACGAGTATTTAAACCTTTTTTCGCTGCTCAGCGCAAACGCCGAAAGCTGGCGCAAAACCTTAATAGTAAACATTTTGCCATCGGAAATAAAATCAATTGCGGTAGAAGATTTGGGCAAGCCGCAGCGCTCATTTACGCTCAGCTTAGACAGCCTAAAAAGCGCGCAGCTACAGGAAATTTACAGCGGAAAAATTTTTACCAAGCTCAACGCAGAAAAAGTAAAGCGCTACCTTTCGTACTTCAACGGCGTGAGCGCAGAGCGTTACGCCACCGAGCTTAGCGAGGAGGAAGTCGAAGAAATTATGCTCAGCAGCGCCGCCTACATTATTACCATAAAAAATCGCAGGGGCGAAACGCAAACCATCAAGCTGTTTTACCGCGCGCTTGGCGAGGAATTCGATGATTTTGGTCGCCCCGCCAAGGTGGATTTGAACCGCTGCTACCTGCAGCAGAACAACGACCCCCTCCTCGCCCTTGCCCTGTGGACGGATTTCGATATACTCATAAAAGAGCCGAAATTTTTTCAGTAAAAAAACAACGAATTACCCGCCGTCATTGCGAGGAGCGAGGCACAAGCGACGTGGCAACCGTAGCAATCTGATTGTCATTACGCGCCTAACGCGGAATTCCCTAAATTGAGGAGATTGCGGGTCAAGCCCGCAATGACAATGTAGGGCTTGAGATTGGCTTCGCCGGCACCCGCGCGCAATTCCCATTGCCAACCGCAGCTTTTGCCCACAATTTGTTTTCCCGCAAAAAAAACTTACCTTTGCCCTGCCTTTCAAAAAAAATAATTCATATATATGGACGACGTACCCGGTAATAATTGCAGCAGCAAGCAAAATGCAGCGC
>JAITVR010000060.1 GCA_031285695.1 Prevotellaceae bacterium | reverse complement strand
ACATGCCGTACTTGGACAAAAGTTCCTTCAACTTTGATTTTTTCGACATCGCCGGAATTGAGGTGCTGCGCGGTCCGCAGGGCACACTGTACGGTCGCAACGCCATGGGCGGCATTGTGAATGTTCGCACTGCATCGCCGCTGCGCCAGCAGGGCACACGGTTTCAGGTTTCTTACGGAAGTAAAAATACGGTAAGCGTAAACGCTTCGCATGCGCAAAAGTTGGGCGAAAATGTTGGCATTTCGTTTGGCGGAAGCTACCACCAAACCGACGGTTTTTTTACGAATGAATTTAGCAAAAAACCTGCAAACGCCCTAAAATCGGGGGCTGCGCGCCTGCGATTGGATTGGAAAATGAGCGAAAAAATGCGCCTGAGCTACACGCTTAGCGGCGAGCGCAGCGAGCAAAACGGCTACGCCTACGGCGAGGTGGACAGCACAGGAAAAGTGCACAACCCGCGCTACAACGCGCCTGCCGGCTACAACCGCACCTTGGTAAGCAACGGACTTTTTGTGCAGTACGAGGGAAATAATTACACCATCAGCAGCAGCACCTCGCACCAATTTTTTGATGACCACATGCGGCTTGACCAAGATTTTACACCCGATGATTTTTTTACGCTTGCGCAAAAACAAAGGCAGCACGCCGTAACCGAGGAAATTATTGTGAAGTCGAAAAGCGAAAAGAACTACCGGTGGCTATTCGGCACATTTGGATTTTATAAGAATTTGAACGCTGATGCGCCGGTGAGCATCAACTCTAATTTTATTTCAAGAAATTTTCCAACCTCGCCACGCGCACCACAGCTGACTATTGTAACGGACTCCGGAAGCAATGCGCAGCTTGATTATTTGTACATACCCTCTACGTTTGAATCCGCCTCTTACGGCGCTGCTGTTTACCACCAATCAACGTACAACAATTTAATTTTAGAAGGATTATCGTTAACAGCAGGAGTTCGTTTGGACTATGAAAAAATTGCGCTGCAATACTACTCCTCATCTCGCGTATCCGTAAAAATGGTTATGCCTGCAATGATGGGCGGCAGGACTTCGTGGTCATCATCGGCACAAGAACCTCTCTACAACGATGAGCTCAGCAACGATTTCTTGGAATTTCTTCCGAAAATTGCCCTGCAATATGTGTTCGGCAACGGCAAGTACAAAATTTATACAACAGCTGCAAAAGGATACACATCGGGTGGCTACAACACTCAGCTTTTTGCCGATTTAGTACAAGATAAGCTCAACCCAAAGCAGTCGGGAACACAAATTATATACAAGCAGGCCGAAGATAGCGAGGCCGTAAATAGCGCAATTTACTACCAACCCGAATACTGCTGGAGCTACGAAGTTGGCGGTGCAGCCTCATTTTTCGACAAAAAATTAAACCTTGATGCTGCTGCATTTTTCATTGACACGCGCAACCAGCAGGTGGCGCTGTTTGTGCCCAGCGGGCTTGGCCGCGTAATGAAAAACGCAGGGCGCAGCCACAGCTACGGCGCCGAAATTTCGGCAAATGTACACGTAAAAAACCTCAGCGGATACCTGTCCTACGGCTACACCCACGCCACTTTTAGGCAGTACACCGACTCCGTAAAAACCGGCAACAGCAATTACGAAGAGGTTAGCTACAAGGGAAAATTTGTGCCCTTTGCGCCGCAGCACACGCTATCGGTGGGTGCGGAGTACGACATTTACTTCAACAGCAAAATGGCCGACAAGCTCACGCTCTCGGCCAGCTATACCGGTGCAGGAAAAGTTTACTTTACCGCCGCCAACAGCTCCTTTGCCTCGCAGGATTTTTACAGCCTGCTCAACGCCAAAGTTTCGGTCGAAAAAGGCAGCATTAAGCTTGGTTTTTGGGCAAAAAACCTGCTCAACGCCCGCTACAAAGCCTTCTACTTTGAAAACATGGGCCGCCACTTTGCGCAGCGCGGCAACCCGCTACAGGCAGGGGTAGAGGTAAGCATGAAGTTTTGAAGATTAAAGGATAAAGAGATAAGTTTTATCATTTTATCGCGAAGCGTTTATCAATTTATCTACCTTTGTTGCTTACGAGAACTCAAAATGAAGCTTATAGTTGACGATAAAAAAATCCCCTTAACTCTTCTTCTCAGCCCTTCCCTTGCGGGTAGCCATGGTATTGCTATACTTTTCCACCACGGCGTTGAGCTGGCGCACAAAGGGCTCGTACTTGGCCTCACCATCTATCAGCATTAGGGCTTCAATGCGGCTCACTACGGCGCGGTAGGCTTCGTCCACCTGTAGGCGCACCTGGCGCAGTACAAGGTCGGTACGCTGGGCAGTTTCCTCATAGCGGCTCTTGGTTAGCAGGTCAAAGGCCTGGTTGGCGGCATTGAGCTCAGTAGCCCACTCTATCAGCCCCACCTGCGCGGCATCGGCAGCATAGGCACCCGTTAGCTCCTGCTGCAAGCTGTGCAGGGCGGCAGTTTCTTTATTGGCCGTGCGCTTGGCCACGTTGCCGTATGTGTCAAACAAAATTTTGAGCCGCTGTGCAGCCTCACATACCTCGGGCCTAAAGTGATTTTGGGCTGAGCGATTGGCATCTACCATGCCGCGAAACAGCTGGTCGCGCCGCCTGTCGGCCTCCTGTATTTTGGCGGTGTAAGCGCTTTTGGTAACCTTTAGCAGCGCCTCATCTTCCTGAAGATATAGGGCAAGAAAGGTGCTGAAGGCAGCCTCAATGTTGAGCTCGGCCGGGCCGTACTTTACTACCAAGTCGCGAAACTCGGTGTTGAGCTGAAAGTGCTCCTCGTTCTGCATGTGCGGGCGGTCATTTCTTTCAATTTTCATGGCAAATAAGAATTAGAGGTTAAAAAATAGTGATAAAAAATGGAAAAACTTTTTCTCGCAAGCAGCTTTTCAGGCAAAAATATACTTGTGGGCGGGCTCGCAACCGCTTTTTCGAGCGAAAATGTATTTGCGAGGCTACTCGCAACCACTTTTTCGGGTAAAAATATACTTGTGAGTGTACTCGTAACCGCTTTTTCGGGTAAAAATATACCTAAGAGTGTACTCGCAACCGCTTTTTTGGATAAAAATATACTTGCGAATGCCGCCACTGAGCAATTAACAGCAGCAAATGTAGAAAAAATCTTAAACGGAACAAATTATCCTATTAGATTTAACACTTTCACAGTACAAAATTGGGGATTAGAGGTTAGAGATTAGTTGTTAGTGGTTAGTTGTTAGTTGTTAGTTGTTAGTTGTTAGGGCTTGAGATTGCTTCGTCGTTCCTCCTCGCAATGACGGTGGTCTTCGGCAGGCTCAGCATAACAGCAGCCGATTTTCTCTAACCACTAATCCCTATGAACTAAGAACTATGAACTAACAACTAACCACTATTTTCACTACTTTTGCCCCCTCAAACCCATAAGTTTTTCTGCATTGAAAATCGTAGTTGACGATAAAATCCCCTTTATTCAAGGCGTTTTTGAGCCCTTTGCTCAGGTAGAATACGTGAACGGCGCAGCTATTTTGCACGCGCACGTACAGCACGCCCATGCCCTTGTGGTGCGCACGCGCACGCAGTGCGGCGCCGCGCTGCTCAAGCATTCCGCTGTAAAATTCATAGCCTCGGCCACCATTGGCTACGACCATATCGACACCGATTTTTGCGTACGCAACGGCATTGAGTGGACCAACGCCGCAGGCTGCAACTCGGGCGCGGTGCAGCAGTACGTGGCCGCTGCGCTGCTGGAGTTGGCAAGCAAATACAAGCTTGATTTAAGCGGAAAAACCTTAGGAATTATTGGCGTGGGAAACGTTGGCAAGCGCGTGCTGCAAGTGGCACAAGCCCTGGGTTTGCGCGTGCTACAGTGCGACCCGCCACGCGAAAGAGTTGAGAAAAAAAATGATTTTGTTGCACTCGAAACCATAGCGCAGCATTCCGATTTTGTTACCCTGCACGTACCGCTTGCGCACAGCGGGGCCCACAAAACTTTTCATTTAATCAACGCTGATTTTTTTGCGCAGCTCAAGCGCGGCGCGTTCTTCATCAACTCATCGCGCGGCGAAGTGGTGGACGAGGCTGCGCTGAAAAATGCTTTGCAGCAAAAGCAGCTGAGCGGCGTTGCGCTCGATGTGTGGGAGCACGAACCCAACATTGACGCCGAGCTACTCCGCATGGTGGACATCGGCACGCCACACGTGGCAGGCTACTCCGTTGAGGGCAAAAGCATGGCCACGCAAATGGCCGTGCAGGCGGTGGCCAAATTCTTCAATTTACCCTTAAAAGATTGGGCGTGCAAATCGCTGCAGCAATTCCCCAACCAAGCTATTACGCTGGATTGCGATAAGAAAAGCGTACAGCAAATTTTGTGCGAACTTACACGCCACACCTACCCTATCCTACTCGACGATGCTGCGCTGCGCTGCGCACCGGCACAGGGCGAAGCGCTGCGCGAACAGTACCAATACCGCCGCGATTTTTCGGCCTACAAGGTAATTTTGCGCAACGCAAATGAGGCGCAAAAGTCAGCGGTAGCACAGATTTTTCCCTCAACAACAATGCTAAGTTAAATGGAAGATTGGCAATCGCGCACCCGCCTTTTGCTCGGCAACGAAAGGCTGCAACGGCTACAGCAAGCTCACATTTTGGTGGTGGGCGTAGGCGGCGTGGGCGCCTACGCTGCCGAAATGCTGTGCCGCGCAGGCGTGGGCACGCTTACTATTGTGGACGGCGATGTGGTGAGCCACAGCAACCGCAACCGCCAGCTGTTGGCGCTCACCTCCACCATTGGCCTGCCAAAGGTCGAAATCATGGCGGCGCGGCTGCGCGACATCAACCCCGAAATAAAAATCAACCTTGTACAGCAATACTTACGCGATGAGGAATTCGACACGCTGCTTGCGCAAAAATTCGACTACGTGGTCGATGCCATTGATACGCTTTTGCCCAAGGTAAATTTTATAGAAAAATGCTTAGCGCAAAAGCTCCGCGTGGTAAGCAGCATGGGCGCCGGAGGGCGGCTCGACCCCACCAAAATAGAGGTGGCGGATATTGACAAATCGCACCACTGCCCGCTGGCGTACATGCTGCGCAAAAGGCTGCATCAGCGCGGCATTCGCACCGACGTAAAAGTTGTTTTTTCGCCCGAAGCTATTGACCCGCGCGCCATGGAGGAAAGCCACGGCGAGCAAAACAAAAAAACTACCGTAGGCACCATTTCGTACATGCCCGCGGTATTTGGCT
>JAITVR010000225.1 GCA_031285695.1 Prevotellaceae bacterium | reverse complement strand
AGAATAAGGCAGGCAACCTAAAGAGTTCACTTACGCTGTACGTAAATAAGTTGGCGTAGTTCGTTTGCTTTTTTGCAAAGAAAATTAAAACCACGAGATAAATCTCGTGGTTTTTTTGTGTTATTTTATCCTCGTTATCATTGGCTTCGACAGGCTCAGCATGACAAAAGCACCGTCATTGCGAGGAGCGAGGCACGAGCGACGCGGCAATCTCAAGCCATTGGTACGAGATTGCTTCGCTAAACCCGCTCGCAATGACGTGGGGTTTAGACAGGATTTACAGAATTAACAGGATTATACCTGCAAATCATGTTAACCCTGTCTGAAAAACGATACGCGTTGAGAAGTTCAGCATGACAGCAGGGCACACCTGTGTGTGGACTACTCACTATTAATTACTCATTACTGGCTACTTTTTTGTATATTTGTAATTGTTTAAAAAATCTTATACCATGAAAAAACTTCTTCTACTTCTCGTTCTTGCGCTGCCTTTTGGCGCGGCGGCAGCCCCTGCGGGCTGGCTCAACATTCAGCAGCTGGGCGCTAAGCCCGACGGCAAAACCAAGTGCACCGAGGTAATCAAAACTGCCATTGCACAGGCCGAAAAGAACGGCGGCGGCACCATTTATTTCCCTGCCGGAGAATATTTGACGGGCGCCATTGCCCTCAAAAGCAACATCACGCTGCACCTTGAGGCGGGCGCGGTGCTTAAGTTTAGCGACAACTTTGACGACTACCTTCCCTTTGTAAAAATGCGCTGGGAAGGCACGGTAATGAACAGCTTTAGCCCTCTTTTTTACGCCTATGAACAGGAAAATATTACCATTGAAGGGCGCGGAAAGATTGACGGTAACGGCCAAAATTGGTGGAAGGAAATGTTTAGGATAATGATTGAAATTCGCGACAGCGGCGACGTAAAATCGCTGAACAAGTACCAAAAAATGTGGGAGGAGCAAAATCAAGGTTTGCAAACTTCGGACTACTACGCGCGCACCATGAAGCTGCGCTTTTTTCGCCCGCCGCTGTTCCAAACCTACGAGTGTAAAAACGTGCGCATTGAGGGCGTAACCATTGTCAACTCGCCCTTTTGGACGGTCAACCCCGCTTTTTGTGACAACGTAACGGTAACCGGCGTAACCATTAACAACCCGCCCTCGCCCAACACCGACGGCATTAACCCCACCTCGTGCCGTAACGTGCACATCTCCGACTGCCACATCAGCGTGGGCGATGACTGCATTACCATTAAATCCGGTCGCGATGCCGACGGTCGCAAGTGGAACCGCCCCTGCGAAAACATTACCATTACCAACTGCACCATGCTGAGCGGCCACGGCGGCGTGGTTATTGGCAGCGAAATGAGCGGCAGCGTGCGCAAGGTAACCATTAGCAACTGCGTGTTCGACGGCACGGACCGCGGCATTCGCCTTAAGGCTTCGCGCGGTCGCGGAGGCGTGGTGGAAGAAATTCGCGTAAGCAACATTGTGATGAAAAACATCAAGCGTGAGGCCTTTGTCTTCAACCTTTTTTACGATAAAAATCAGCCCGAAGAACCGGTGAGCGAGCGTACACCTACCTTCCGCAACATTCACATTAGCAACGTTACGGGCAGCGAAGTAAAGCAGGCCTGTTTGGTGTTAGGTATAAACGAAATGCCGGTGGAAAATCTTACCTTCAACAACATCAACATTGATGCCGACTTGGGTTTTGAAATGAACACCGCGCGCAACATTGAGCTGCACAACGTAGAGGTAAGCACCAAGCTTGGCGCGCCCTTCAAGGCAATAGATGTTGAGGGTTTAGTGCTCGGCAACGTAAAGGCGCGCACCCCGCTTGCGCAAACGCCCATAGTGGATTTGCGCAACGTAAAAAATGCCTACATCTACAATTGCAGTCCCCTTGCCGCCACCGATATTTTTGCTCGCATAAGCGGCGAAAACACCGAGCGGGTGGTAATGAAGTACAACAACTTTGTGAATGTGCAGAAGCCGCTTGAAAAAGGCTACGGTGTGAAGGATACTGATGTGGTGGTGGAGTAAAGTAGGCAATGACGGTGCGCAGACCTAATAGTAAACACAAACTAAAATGAAAAAAATCATCTTCCTTTTTACTGCGCTCCTTTGCGCCGTTTTTGCGCAAGCGCAAACGTATGACATCATTGTGGCCACGGACAGCAGCGGCGATTTTACCAGCATTCAAGCGGCGGTAATGTCCGTGCGCGACTACCGCCCCGAGGGCGAAACCAAACTCTTTATCAAGAAGGGCGTGTACCGCGAAAAGCTGGTTATTCCGGCCTTCAAAACCCAAATTACCCTTATTGGCGAAGACGTGAACGAAACCATCATTACCTGGGATGACCACGCCAACATCAACAAAATGGGAACCTTTAAAACCTACACGCTGCAGGTGTTGGGCTGCGATTTTCGCGCCGAAAATCTCACCATTGAAAACGCTGCACCGCAGCTGGGGCAAGCCGTAGCGGTGCACGTGGAGGGCGACCGAGTGGTGTTTAAAAACTGCCGCTTGCTTGGCAATCAGGATACGCTTTTTACCGGCAACGGTGATAGCCGGCAGCTGTACCTCAGCTGCTACATCGAGGGCACCACCGATTTTATTTTTGGCCCCGCCACCGCGTGGTTCGAAAATTGCACGCTGCACAGCAAGCGCAACTCGTATGTTACGGCCGCTTCCACGCCTGCCAACCACGAGTTTGGCTACGTGTTCAACGGCTGCACGCTTACCGCCGCCAAGGATATTGAGAAGGTGCACCTCGGTCGCCCGTGGCGCGCGCACGCCGCGGTGCTGTTTATGAATTGCAATATAGGTGCGCACATTTTGCCGGCAGGCTGGCACAACTGGGGCGACCCCAAGCGTGAGCCCACCTCGCGCTACGCCGAGTACAAAAACACGGGCGCAGGTGCCGATGTTTCGCAGCGCGTGGCCTGGTCGCGCCAGCTAAGTGATGATGAGGCAAAAAAGTACACCATTGAAAACGCCATGAAGGGTTGCGATGGGTGGAGTCCGAAAAGGTAGTTAGCGCCCCCACGTCATTGCGAGGAGCGAGGAACGAGCGACGCGGCAATCTCACAATGGTTGGAGATTGCTTCGCTAAACCCGCTCGCAATGACGGTGAGCGTGCGGGTTGTCATGCTGAGCCTGTCGAAGCATCTCAAGTTATGACAAAATTTCATCGTTATGAGAACATGAGATGCTTCACTTCGTTCAGCATGACAATGCGCAAAATATGTAATAAAAATCATCTATGAAAAAACTCTTCTTCCTTCTCTCCGCCCTTGCCCTGCTAGGCTTTGCTGAAAAGCGCGAGCCCATTACCATTTTCATGGTGGGCGATTCGACTATGGCAAATAAGCCCATAGAGAAAAACTCACTGGAGCGCGGTTGGGGCATGATGCTTCCCGGATTTTTTTCGCCCGATGTGAAGGTGGATAACCACGCGCGCAACGGTCGCAGCAGCAAAAGTTTTATAGGCGAAGGACTTTGGAAAACGGTGTGCGATGGAATTAAACCCGGCGATTTTGTCTTCATTCAGTTTGGGCACAACGACGAAAAACCCGATACCGCGCGCGGCACCAAGCCCGAAACCACCTTTAAGCAAACGCTTGCGCGCTACGTAAACGATACGCGTGAGCGCGGTGCTACGCCGGTACTTTTTACCTCCATTGTGCGCCGCAAGTTTAACGAAAATGGGAAGTTAGAAGATACGCACGGTCGCTACATTGGCGCGGTGCGCGAGCTGGCCGATAGCTTAAAAGTAGCTTGCATTGACATAAATGCCGCCACGCATAATTTGGTGGAAAATTTAGGCGATGAGCCCTCGAAAAAGCTGTTTATGTGGGTTGTGCCCGGCACCAATTTTGCGCTGCCCGAGGGCAAACAGGACGACACGCACCTTACCGCAGCCGGCGGTCGCGCGGTGGCGCGCTTGGCGGTGGATAGCATCGCGGCAAAAATTCCCGCGCTTGCACCCTTTGTACGCCACTACGATTTTGTGGTGGCCAAGGACGGCAGCGGCGACTTTTTTACCGTGCAGGAGGCCATCAACGCCGTGCCCGATTTTAGCAAGGAACGCCGCGTCAGCATTTACATTCGCAAGGGTGTGTACAAGGAGAAATTGATATTGGCGGAGAGCAAAATCAACGTGTCTTTTATTGGCGAAAACCAAGCAGAAACAGTGCTTACCTATGATGATTTTGCGCAGAAAAAAAATATTTTTGGGCAAGACAAAAGCACTTCTGGTTCGGCCTCGTTTTACGTTTACGGGCACAATTTTTACGCCGAAAATATTACCTTTGAAAACTCCGCAGGGCGCGTGGGGCAAGCCGTTGCCGTGTTTGTGAGCGGCGATAAAGTAGCGTTTAAAAATTGCCGTTTTTTGGGTAACCAAGACACGCTTTACACTTACGGAAGAAGCAGCCGCCAGTATTACGAAAGTTGCTACATTGAGGGCACTACCGATTTTATTTTTGGCAGCTCCACCGCGGTGTTTCACAAGTGCGAAATTCGCAGCAAAACCGACAGCTACATTACCGCCGCTTCAACGCCGCAAGGTGCAAAGTTTGGCTACGTTTTTATCGACTGCAAGCTCACCGCCGATAGCGGCGTAACGAAGGTTTACCTGGGGCGTCCGTGGCGCGGTTTTGCCAAAACGGCGTTTGTAAATTGCGATTTGGGTG
>JAITVR010000216.1 GCA_031285695.1 Prevotellaceae bacterium | reverse complement strand
ACGTAAACTTGGCACCTTGAGAGTAGGGGAGTGATGACCTCAAACGAGGGGTTTTCGGTGGTGGCGCCAATCAAAATGAAGGTGCCTTGCTCCACCGCGCCCAGCAGCGAGTCTTGCTGCGACTTGGAAAATCGGTGAATTTCGTCGATAAAAAGCACCGGTGCAGGCGTGTTGAAAAAGCGCTGCCGCTTGGCGTCCTCCACCACCTCGCGCACGTCCTTCACCCCGGCGTTGACGGCGCTGAGCGAATAAAACTTGCGATTTTGGCGGTTAGCAATAATGCGCGCCAGCGTGGTTTTGCCCACGCCCGGCGGACCCCATAGTATGAATGACGAAAGTTTATCGCTCTCAATCATGCGGCGCAGTATAGCGCCGGGGCCAACGAGGTGCTGCTGCCCCACGTACTCGTCAAGCGATTGCGGGCGCAGCCTTTCGGCAAGCGGTATGTTGGGCGTTTCCATGCGGGGCAAAGGTAAAAAAATAATTGCTAATTGTTAATGATTAATGGTTAATTATTCGTTGGCAGCATTTTAGGCAGGCACGGGTTGTGGATTTATTTTTCCATTTTTACTCCCTGCTATCGGCCGCGCCTCTCAAGCCGTTGCCCACAAAGGTAAAGGCCAGCACCGTGAGCACAATGAGCACGCCGGGCGCAATGGCCAGGTGCGCCGCGCTGAGCATAATGTAGGCGTAGTGGTCTTTTATCATGCTGCCCCACGAGGGCATGGGCGGCTGCGCGCCAATTCCCAAAAAGTTGAGCCCCGCTTCGACCAAAATTGCCGAGGCAAAGTTGGAGGCGGTAATTACGATTATTGGGCTAATAATATTAGGCAAAATATGGCGAAAAATAATGCGCGCGTGCGAATATCCCAAGGCTTTTGCAGCTTCCACAAATTCCTTTTGCTTCACGCTCAGCACCTGTCCGCGCACCATACGGGCCACATCAACCCACATGGTGAGCCCCACGGCCACAAACACCTGCCAAAATCCCTTGCCCAACGCCATGGTAATGGCAATGACCATAAGCAGCGTGGGAATGCTCCACGTTACGTTGGTAAACCACGAAACTACGGCGTCAATTTTTCCGCCAAAGTAGCCCGCCAGCGCGCCCAACGACACGCCCACAAGCAGCGAAATGAGCACCGCAATTAAGCCCACCGCCAGCGAAACGCGCGCACCAATAATGAGCCGGCTTAGCAGGTCGCGACCAAATCTATCGGTTCCTAAAAGGAAAGTTTTTTGCCCTGCGCCCAGCGTTTCACGTTTATCAAAAATGCGCTCCGACTCTACGTTTGTGCAGGGTTCACAGTATTCAACCACGTAAACTTTTTCTCCCTCGTAGCGAATTTTTGAAGTGGGAATTTCCGTATAATTTGCCTCCTGCCCGTACAGCATTTTGGTAAAAATATTTTTTTGCGCCGCTTCGTTTTCTTTTTTCACGCGCAGCATTTGCACGCTAAACATGGGCGGACGGGCAGCAATGCTCAGCTGCTGCGAGTTGGAAAAAGGCGTACCATCGGGCGTTATTACGTAGCCCAAAATGGCGCAAAGCGAGAGCAGCGCAATGAAAATCAAACCCGCCAACGCCTGTCGGTTGCGGCAAAATTTTTGCCAAAGCAAGTGCGCGGGAGAATTTTTTGAGCTCAAAATTGGTAAGGTAAATTTATTTTTTTCTCACATCTTTGGGAGGAAGAAAACCGCCCTTTACCTCGTTCAAGCGCTGCGTAATGGAAAATGTGGGCGCTGAAATTTGCGCGCTTTCCTTGCGCTGCGTGGGGCGAATGCTGCGCTGCGTAATCTCCCGCCGCGACTGCGGTCGAGCGTCTTTTTGCCAGCTAAAACCTTTCAGCGTAAGCGCCGTTACATCTATATCTTTGGGCGGTAAAATATTTGACGAAGGATTGGCCGAGTAGCTAATTTTCGACACCTTCCGGTTTTTTATATGAATAACCATATCCTCGCTTGTCGAGCTGTTTACGCCCGATAGCTTTGCCTTGTCGCGCAAGTAATATATCGACTGCCCGCTGCCAAAAATATCCACGCGATACAGGTCGTTTTGGGCAAAGTTTGCCACTATCAATTTTCCGCTTAGCTGATTGTAAAACAGCTTTGTGCTGTCGTCCACCGAGGTTATAAAACCTGCGCCTTCGAGCTCCAGCGAATGCAGCTCATTGTTTTTTGTAATCACATTTATTTTGTCGCCCGTCAGCTGATTGGCGTAGTTCCACAGCACGGGTTCAAAAAACATTTCGAGCAGCGAATCGATGGTGCTGTAGGTCATAGAGTCGCACACGCCCTGAATTTCGGGGTGGTAAAACTTAACGTGGTGAAAGGCGTGCAGGTACTTTATGCTGTCATGTTTTATGACTGTGGAATCGGAAAAAAGGCTGTCGAGCTGCGCGATTTGCACGCTATCGGTCAAAGTTTTTTTCATGCTATCAAGCTGCGAAAGCTGCACGCTGTCGGGCTCAAAAGCCGAAGTGTCGATAGTCAGCACGCGGCGCACCAGCAGCGTATCGGCTTTGAGAAACATGGTATCGTCCTTCACATTTTCGGAAAAAAATACGCCAACAGGATTTTGCGTTACCAGCGCAACTTCATTCGCCTCCAACAATTTTGCGTAATCGCCCAAGGTCATAGCGTGCTGCGCCGAATCAAAAAGCTGCACGTTGCCAAACATTTCGCCCACCTTTTGCGCGCGGTAGTAGTGCGCGCTATCGCTCCACGATTCCTGCTTTTCGCTCATCATGTAGGCGTTGTCGGCCATAAAAAAGTGGTCGGCCATTTTGTGGTAAAACCCGCGCCGAAACGAGGCAAAAACATCTTCGTGAAAAACGTAGGTTTGCTTAAAAAACGTAGCCACATCGCCATTGGTAAGGTAGTGCAGCGAGTCGGATTTCAGCTTATAATCCACGTTTTGCATTTCCACCTTTGCGTTGAAAATGGCCAGCTTTTCGTCAGAAAAATAGTAGCCCTGCTCGCTTTCAAGCAGGTTATCTTCGTTGTCAATGGTTCCGCCTTGCGAAAAAAATGCAACGTTGGTGGCGGTGTTGAAATCGAGAAATTGCGTGCGCAGCCGCGTTGCTCCGTCAATGAGCGTAACCATTTTTCCGCGCACTTTTCCCACATCTTCGGCGCTTCGGTAGTCCATGTAATCGCCGTAAAGCCACACGGTGTCTTTGTTTACCACCACGCGGCTAAAGGCTTCAAAGCGGTTGTCGGGGTACAGGTACGCGCTGTCGCAGGTCATGGTGGCCTCGTTGTGCAGCAGCTTCACGTTGCCAATAAGTCGGTTGATGGTTCCCTCGCCGCGCTTGAGGCTGCGCGCTGCATCGGCGTGCACAATTTGCACCGGTCGCCGTTCGGCAAAGGTGTTTTTTGCAAGAAAAATTAGCAGAAAAAAAAGAGGAAGTTTAAGAAGTGTAGGAAAAGAAAAAACTATTCTCCTAAAATTCCTAAACTTCGTAAAATTCCTATTCTTCTTCATCTGCATTTTTTTTGAAATCATTTTACCCAGCTGCGCTGCATCTTACAGCTGTGCATTTCGGGGTTGATGATGATGATGGCGGTTTTGATGCGCTTTTGCACCCAGCTCTCAAAGGTTTCCTGCTGCTTGCGATTTTGAGCATCATCGTGAATTACCATGTAGTCCTGCACAAGGTTGGCGCGGTGCACGGGAATAAGCTCCTTCAGCTTTATGACTTTAAAAATTTCGTTACCCGAAGCGTCCTGCGAGGCAAAGGGCAGCGACACTTCGCCCACCTTCATATCGCGCAGCACCTTGTAATCGGTGGGCACCAGCTGGTCCTTGTCAAAGCGCGTGGTTTGCGTTTCTTGATTAATAACGTGGCCGCCGCTCATGCGCGTGCTTTTATCTTCGGAAAAGTTAGTTACGGCACTCTCAAAAGTCATGCTGTCGGCGCGAATAAGCTGCGCTACGCTATCGAGCTGCTGCGTGGCGCGCTGCTGCGTTTCCGACGAAAATTTTGGGCGAATAAGAATGTGGCGCAAGTTGCGCATATCGCCTTGAATTTCGATGCACTGTATAATGTGGTAGCCAAATTCCGTTTCCACAATTTGCGAAACTTGCCCCTGCTTGAGCGACCAACCGGCATCGGCAAAGGGCTTTACAAACTGCTCGCGTGGGCTCAATCCCAGCTCGCCGCCGCGGCGTGCCGAGCCATCTTCGGAGTACATTACGGCAAGGGTCGAAAATTTTTCGCCCTTCATGGCGCGCTCGCGCAGCTCCAGCAATTTTTCGCGCACAAGGTAGCGCGCCTCGCTACCCGATGGCGGATATTTTGCAATTTGCTGTATAACGAATTGCTCGGGTATCATAGGAAAACTGTCGGTGGGCATGCTTTTGTAAAACAGCTCCACATCGCGCGGCGTAATGACAACTCCCTCCACAATTTTCATTCGCATTTGCTGCGTGAGGTTGTTATCGTTCACCATTTTTCGCATTTGCTCCTTGATTTCGAACATGGGTTTGTGCCAATATTCCTCTACTTTTTGCGCGCTGCCCAGCTGCATGGTAAAGTAACGCAGGCGCTGCTCAACCTCCTGCTCCACAGCCACATCATTTACCGCAAGGCTGTCAATTTTGGCCTGTGCCAGCAACAATTTTTGTACAAGTAAATTTTCAAAAATTTCGCAGCGCAGGTTATCGTCCACCATTTGCCCTTGGGCGCGCAACTGCATTATTTCCTGCTCCATGTCCGACTCCAAAATGGCTTCGTTGCCCACCACAGCAATTACTTTGTCCAGCACGTTTTGCTGCGCCACCGCCAAGTTGAGCGATGTAATGCACAGCAGCAAGGCAAGGCTACGCAACGTTTTTATAAAATTACTCATCGGCTAAAAATATTTTTACGGTTTCGTTGTGCTTGGCATCGCGCAGCACACGCTTTTCCAAATCCTCAATCATGTACTGCTTGCGGCGGCTGAGTATCATATTTTTGATGTTGTCGCTCTCATACTCAAGCGGCGCAATGGCGTGGCGTGCGCGGTAATCGCGAATGGCAATGAGGTAGGTGTACGCGTTGTCGCTCACCTCAATGTGCTTGTTTTTTGCTACCTGCTCTTCAATATTTTCCACAAACGGCAGCTCCGGCATAAGCTCCTCTAAGCTCAGCCAGCGGTCGCCAAAGTAATCTAAGCGCAGCGCAGCTTGCAGGCAAAAACTTTCGAGCATTGTAATGTCATCGGGCGTGTTGGAGCGGTACAATTTTTTGATGCGCTCAAGGTACGAAGAGTTTTTTTTGAGCTTAATAAAACGTACGCGCACCAAGGGTTTGCTTAACTTAAAACTTTGCCTGTTGGCGTTGTAAAATTGCTCAATTTCGGTGCTGCTTACCACAGTATCGAGGCTTTGCTCAATGTACGCCTGCTCGTAGCGGTACACCAGCAGCGAGCTGCGGTACTCGTAAAGCAGCTCGGTAACATCTTTGCGCTCGCTGTCCAGCTTTTCCTCGGCCAGCAGCAGCAGCAGCTCCTTTTGCACCCAAGTATCTACGTAGTTTCGCAGCACAGTAAGGCTGTCGCTTGCCGAAATATTTTTTGCAAAAATTCCCTGTACATCGTTCGCGTACAAGGTTTTGCTACCTACTTTGGCCAGGGGCGCGCTGCTATTCCACGGAATGTACTCGCATGACGAAAGCGCAAAAAGCAGCCCGAAGAGCAGCGTATATTTAGCATTTACCATTTACAATTTACAATTTACAATGGATAATGGACAATGAACAATTGGTGCCACGGCTAATGCCGGTGGTCAAAAATTGTCAATTGTCAGTTGTCAACTATCAATTGTCTTTTTATCTACTATAGTTCGGAGCCTCGCTCGTTACCGTAATATCGTGCGGGTGGCTTTCGGTCATGCCGGAGTTGGTTATGCGCACAAACTTTGCGCTTTTGAGCGCCTCCATATTTTTTGCACCGCAGTAAAACATGCCCGCGCGCAAGCCACCCAGCATTTGGTAAATAACCTCCGCAAGCGTGCCCTTGTACGGCACGCGCCCGGCAATGCCTTCGGGTACAAGCTTGCTCAGCTCATCTGCTTCTGCCTGAAAATACCTATCCTTTGAGCCGTGCTGCATAGCTTCCAGCGAGCCCATGCCGCGGTATGCCTTAAATTTTCTTCCGTTGTAAATAATTGTTTCGCCCGGCGACTCTTCCACTCCGGCAAACATGGAGCCTGCCATAATGCAGTCAGCGCCTGCGGCAAGCGCCTTTACAATATCGCCCGAGTAGCGAATGCCGCCATCGGCAATAACGGGAACGCCCGTGCCCTTGAGCGCCTGCGCCACATCGAATATGGCCGAAAGCTGCGGCACGCCTACCCCCGCTATGATGCGCGTGGTGCAAATGGAGCCGGGACCAATGCCTACTTTTACGGCATCGGCACCTGCATCGGCCAGCATTTTGGCTGCTTCGGCGGTGGCGCAGTTGCCCACCACCACATCTACATCTTTGTAGGTTGACTTTACTTTTTTTAGCAACTCAGCCGCGCCAAGCGTGTGCCCGTGCGCGGTATCAATTACCACCGCATCTACACCCGCCTCAACCAGCGCCGCTACGCGCTGCATAGCATCGGTTGTAATGCCCACGCCGGCCGCCACGCGCAGCCGCCCCATGCTGTCCTTGCAGGCGTTGGGGTTATCCTTTGCTTTGGTAAGGTCTTTAAAGGTAAACAAGCCCATGAGCGAATCGTTGGCGGAGTTTACCACGGGTAGCTTTTCTATTTTATGCTTGCGCAAAATTTCGGCCGCCACTTCAAGGCTTTTGAAGTCTTTATCGGTAATGGTAATGAGCCGTTCGCGCGGCGTCATTACTTCTTTTATTAGGCGTTTGGTGTTGTCTTCAAAGCGCAAATCGCGGTTGGTAACAATGCCCACCAACTTTTTATCGGCGCTCACCACCGGAATTCCGCCAATGCGATTTTCCTTCATCATGCGCAGCGCGTCGCCCACAGTTTGCTCAGCGCCAATGGTTAGCGGGTCGTAAATCATGCCATTTTCGGCGCGCTTTACCACTTTTACCTGCGCAGCCTGCTGCTCAATGGTCATATTTTTGTGAATAACGCCAATACCGCCTTCGCGCGCAATGGCAATGGCCAGCTGACTTTCGGTAACGGTATCCATGGCGGCCGACACAATGGGCGCGTTGATGGAAATGCGGCGAGTAAACTTGGTGACCACGCTTACATCGCGCGGAAGCACCTCAGCGTAAGCAGGTTGCAGCAACACGTCATCAAACGTGAGGCCTTCAACAACGGCTCTTTCGGTAGCAAAGGACATATATTTTTTGAGTTATAAAGTTACATTTTGTAAAGTAAAAACATCGCAAGTGAAGCGAGTACAATTAGGCAAAGGTAGTCATTTTGGCTGAAAAATAAAAGTG
>JAITVR010000140.1 GCA_031285695.1 Prevotellaceae bacterium | reverse complement strand
TTGAGCTGGCGCGCGGTGTCCAGCATTTGTTCTTCGCTTTCGGCGCTGCACGGACCGGCCAAAAGCAGCGGCCACCGAGGATTTTCCAGGTGGTTTTCGATGGGGGTGATGTTTAAATCAATTTTCATTTTTTTGTTGAATTGTTTAATAGTTGAATTCTTTATACACTACGTGCGTTTTTCAGCAATCTTCGCCGCACCACTTCGACAGGCTCAGTGTGACAGCCCACGCCTACCCACACTGCTTACTGCCAACTGCGTATTGCCTACTTTATTATTTTTCCTATTTCATTCGCCTCGGCCATCAGCTTGCTCAAGCCTTCCACATCTTTTTCGTCTATTTTATTTTTAAACATTTGAAGATTTTCGATGTACTTTTCGAGCGCATGCGAAATGCTCGTTGCGTTTTGTATAAAAATAGGCGTCCACGTTTCGGGCGAACTTTTTGCCAAGCGCACCGTTGAAGCAAAGCCCGTTCCCGCAAGGTCAAGAATGTGATTTTCGTTTTTTTCCACCTCCAAAACCGTGAGTCCAAGCATGAACGAGCTCACGTGCGAAATGTGCGAAACGTAGGCCACATGCCGGTCGTGGTCATCGGGGTTGGTGTAAAAAAGCACGTCCATGTTGAGCGCGCGGTACATGGCCAGCACGCGGTTAAGCGCAAAATCCGAGCTGAGCGTGTGCTCGCACACAATGGCTTTTTTTCCGTCAAAAAGATTATCAATTGCCGCCGTTGGCCCCGAATACTCCGTGCCCGCCATAGGGTGCGAAGCCACGTACTGACCGCGCCGCGCCAGCGTTCGCGCCACGCCGCAAATGCCGCTTTTGGTCGAGCCCATATCCACCAGCACGGCTTCTTTTTTGAGCAAATCGAGCGCGCCGGGCAGCAGCTCCCGCGCCGCGTTGACGGGAATGGCCAGCACCACCAAATCCGCCTGCGGAATGGCTTCGCTGAGCGGCAAAACTTCGTCCACCAAACCCAGCTCAAGCGCTTGCTTGGCGTGCTCTTCGTTCAATTCAACGCCAATGAGCCGCGTGGCAAACCCGCGCCCGCGCAGCGATATAGCCACCGAGCCGCCAATAAGACCAAGCCCTATAAATGTAACTACCATTTTTTTCTAATTGAAAATTGAGTGTTGAAAATTGAAAATGTTTAGGCAACTAAATGTAAACTTTTTCGTTCATATTCGCCAAGCAAAGTGTAGCTCCTTACTTTTTCCGAAAAACGTTTCATTACGCTGCGGTACAGCGCAATATCATTCCACTCCAAGTCAATGAAAAAGTTGTACTGGTAAGGTTTTCCGAGAATCGGAACGGACTGAATTTTGGTCAGGTTCAAGCCATTTATGGCAAATAGCATCAGCACTTCGGCAAGCGAGCCGCTGCGGTGCTCTATCTCAAAGCAAAGCGAAGTTTTGTTGGCGTTTTCAACAATTTTTTCCTCGCGCGAAAGCACAAAAAAGCGGGTAAAATTTTGCTTGTTGGTATGAATATTCGGCACAATCACGTTTAGCCCATACAGCTGCGCAGCCTGCGCACCCGCTATTGCCGCCACGTTTTTAAAGTTTTGTTTTATAATATTTTGCGCCGACTCTGCCGTGTCGTTTTTTTCCACCACCGTCACATTTTGCAGCGTATCCAAATACTCGCGACACTGCGCAATGGCAATGGGGTGCGAGTGCACAAATTGTACTTGCTCCAGCTGCACGCCGGGCAGCGCCATAAGCTGCATTTCGATGTGCAGGTAAACTTCGCCCACAATTTTCAAGCCAAATTCGCTCACCAGCGAGTAGTTGGGCATGAGCGTGCCGGCAATGGTATTTTCAATGGCCATGAGCGCAAAATCCACCTCGCCGTTGTGCAGCTTTCGGCTCAAAATGCGAAAGGTATCGCACTCCTCTACGCTAATGTTTTCGCCAAAAAACCGCCGCGCTGCCACCTCGTGAAAAGCGCCTGCAACACCCTGAATTGCTATTCGTTTTTGTCCGTCCATTTTTGTTTTTGCAAATAAAAAAATCCCGCAAACAGTTGCGGGATTTACATTTTTTTACCTTAAGTTTAGATAATAGAATTCGTGCAACCCCGCTTAGCGTGCTGGTAGTAAAAATAAAAAGCGTAAAATCGTTGTAGCGAAGTCATGTTTGTACGAATAATTTCGACAAAGGTAATACTTTTTTCAGAAATGCGAAAAAAACTATAAAAATTTCTACTTTTGCAGAAAATAATTTGTGCTGTCATTGCGGGCTTGACCCGCAATCGCCTTCGATTAGGGGATTCCGCGTCAAGCGCGGAATGACAAAATGCTACTACTTACACATAAGAAATGAAAGAAATTACCCTTCACGGCTCGCGCGTTTTGGTGGGAGAATCGGTTGAAAACATAAAAAAACACCTGCCGCAACAGCAGGTGGTAATTATTACCGAACCCAACGTGCGCAAGCATTTCGGCGCGCTGTGCAGCGCTTTTCCCTGCGTAGAAATACCGGGCGGCGAGGCGCACAAAACGCTGAAAACAATCGACTTCATTTCTTCTCAACTAATTGATTTACAAGTAGATAGGAAAACATTTTTGCTTGGCGTAGGCGGCGGCATTGTGTGCGATGTTACGGGATTTGTGGCCTCCATTTTTATGCGCGGCTGCAAGTTTGGCTTCGTTTCCACCACCCTACTCTCGCAGGTTGATGCGAGCGTGGGCGGCAAAAACGGCGTAAATTTTGAAGGCTACAAAAACATGCTCGGCGTGTTTGCGCAGCCGCAATTTGTAATTTGCGACCCGAAGAGTTTTGCCACGCTTCCACAAAAAGAATTCGTGGCAGGATTTTCGGAAATCGTGAAGGCAGCTATGATTGCTGATGCTTCGCTGTTTGATTTTATTGAAAAAAATGCGGAAAAGGCGCTGCAAAAAAATGCCGAAACGCTGCAACATTTGGTGTACGAATCGGTAAAAATTAAGGCAAATATTGTAGCTATAGACGAGCGCGAACAGGGCGAACGCCGCAAGCTCAACCTTGGACACACCTTTGCGCATGCCATTGAAAAAAACTCCACGCTGATGCACGGCGAAGCGGTAAGCGTTGGTCTGTGCTTGGCTGCGCAGGTTTCGGTAAATTTGGGTTTGATGAAAAACGAGGAACTGGAGCGCGTAAAAAACATTTTGCGAAAGCTGCAGCTGCCTACCGAAACCAACATTTCACTCCCCGTTTTATTTTCTGCCATGCTTAAGGATAAGAAAAAAAGCGGCGACTCGCTACACCTTATTTTGCCCGTGGGCATTGGGAATTGTGAGGTGCGAGAGGTGAAGCTGACGGAGCTGGAAAATATTGTTTCAACGATTAATGGTGAATGAAAAATGGTTAACGAAAGAATTTGCACAAGCGTAACTTCTACTGATTTTTCGGAGTGCGAGCAGGTACTGCGCAGCAGCCAAATGGCGGAGCTGCGACTTGACCTTATGCTGCTACACACGGCGCAAATACAGGCGTTGCTGCTACACAAAATTCCGACTGTAGTAACTTGTCGTGAGGGAAAATATGCGCAAAATGAGCGAGTAAACTTACTGAAATTCGCTATTGAAAACGGCGCAACTTTTGTAGATATTGAGGTAGAATCGGAGGAAAGTTACCGCAAAACGTTGGTGGATTTTGCAAAAAAACACGGCTGCAAGGTAATTATTTCATACCATAATTTTGAGTGTACGCCAAGCTTTGCGGAGCTAAAGCAAATTATTGCGGAATGTCGCAGCATGGGTGCTGATGTGGTGAAGCTGATTACCACCGCGCACACTGCGCAGGACAGCGCAAGGGTTTTATCGCTTTACGAAAGTAAGGAAAATTTGGTAGCTTTTGCCATGGGCGAAGCGGGAAAAATTACGCGCTTGGCGTGCTTGTACCTCGGTGCGCCGTTTACCTACGCCTCAATGGGAACGGGGAAAGAAGCGGCTCCCGGGCAAATTTCGGCGGAGAAAATGGGAGAGGTTGTAAAGATAGTAGGCAATACGCAGTAGGCAATCGGCAAGCTGCTCACACTGCGTGTTGCCTACTGCGTATTGCCTACTGTATTGTCCATTATTTCTCGCAATTTCTTTTCAAAAAACTCCTTTGAGGTAATCTGCTTTCCTTCTTTAAACCTAATGTAGTAGGGCTTTCCGCTAAAGTAAGAGGTAGAGGCTATGCCAATGATAAAATCCTGCGCGGTTTTGACTTTATCGCCTGCGCTTTTCAGCTTTCGGCGAAGGTGCGAGGCGGCTTTTTCGGCATCGTAGGCTGTGCCGCTGCGAATAAACTCTGCATCTTGCAGCTGCTCCACCGATTGTATGAGCAACTCTATTTTTTGCTGCTCAGTTAACTTTTGCGAACTGCCTTGAGCAGCAGCAACGCCAACAAATATAAGCAAAAGTGCGAGGGTAAGGAAAATATTTTTTGTCATAACGTTTATATCACTTTGATGTTAGTGCGCTGTCATGCTGAGCCTGTCGAAAAACCACGTCATTGCGAGGAGCGAAGAATGAGCGAGGAAGCAATCTCAAGCCAGATTGTGAGATTGGCTTCGCCGAACTCCGCTTCGCTACGGTTGCTTCGCTAAACCCGCTCGCAATGACGGTGGGTTTTTGGGTTGTCATGCTGAGCCTGTCGAAGCATTGAGGCGTTGGCTCCCGCCGCACCCTTCGACAAGCTCAGGGTGACAACCCGCGGCAACTCTATTTTTTCCACCAATCCTTAGTGGTACTTGCGCTATCGCGGAGCGAAACCAGCTCGCCAATCATGGGGGTGAGGAGCGTGCTGCTGCCGCTGTGCGCTGCGGAAACGCGGTTGAGCGGCTCGCGCCACGCGTGGTGCGCCAGGGCGTACTTTGAGTTGTGCGTGGGCAGCACCATTTTTGCCTGCAAGTCGCGGCCGGCCTGCGCCACCTGCTCGGGCATCATGTGAATGTACTTCCAGTTTTCGTTGTACTGTCCGTCTTCAAGTATGGCAAGGTCAACGCCGCCAAAGCGCGCGCCCACTTCGGCAAAGTGCGTGTCGTAGCCGCCATCGCCGCTGAGGTAAATTTTCATGTTGGGCGTTTTTACCAAAAACGAGGCCCACAGCGACTGGTTGCGATTTTTTAAACCTCTACCCGAAAAATGCCGCGCAGGCAGGCAGGTGATTTCGGCCACCGAATCAAGCTGCGCCGAATCATTCCAATCCATTTCTACCACACGGCTCATGTCGAATCCCCAGCGCTCAAAGTGTTCGCCCACGCCAAGCGGACAAATGATTTTCGATACCTTCGACTTCAACTTTTTTACCGTAGGGTAATCCAAATGGTCCCAGTGGTCGTGCGAAATGATGAGGTAATCGATGTTGGGCATGTCCTTGGCCGAGTAAATGCTGGTGCCCTTGAACGCCCTGTTGGCAAAGAAAACGGGCGAGGCTGCCTTGCTGAAAACGGGGTCGATTAAGATGCGCTTTCCGTCCACCTGCAGGAAGGTGGACGAGTGCCCGAACCACACCAGCAAATCCTCGGCGGGGTTGAGCTTGTGCAAGTCGGTTTTTACGGTAGGCATGGCGGTATCGGGACGCACGCCGGCCGCTTCTTTGGCAAATACCCAACGCCAAGCCATGCGCAGCAGACCGCCGCCTTTTTTCTTTTTTCCGGTGCTGCTGCTGTCGCTCACCGTGAGCATGGGCACAGGATTGAGGTTTTGAAACTGCCCGTTGCGGTAGTTGGGCGAGGCCAAAATGCGCGCTTTGCGCTCGCCCTTCGGAACGCTGCCAAACTTTTTGGGGCTACAGCAGGTAACCACCGTAACCAGCAAGCTTAGCAAAAGTAGGAGTAAAATGTACTTCATTGTTGGTAAAAATTAGGAAGGCAAAGGTAGTGATATTTAAGATTATTTGGCAACTTCAAGATATTTACCACACAAATTATCATTCAAGCAAATAACGGAACTATGTTACCGTATTTAAGTCCACATTTTATGGTTTGGTATGACAGCAAACATACCCACCGTCATTGCCAATTGCCTATTGGAAGCTGCCTACTTGTATTACCCCTCACTATTTAGGATACTCTCGAAACACCACCACCTTTCCTTCGTGCACGTCAATGGTAAAAGTGGTGGCTAAAGCTTCGTTGAGCGTGCCCATCCACAGCTGCGCCAGCGTGCTGCGGTACAGCGGGTACTGTAGGTTTTGGAGGGTTATGCTTACCCTTTCCGAGCCGCGAAAAATGGACACCTGCTGTCCTGCATAACTTTCAAAGGTAGTGGTTTCCGATATGGCATTCAGCACGCCGTAGTTCGAGAGCATTTGCACGCGCACGGTGTCGGCGTAGTTGGCCAACAGTGAGATGTTGCCCAGCGTGTGGTCTTCGCGCTTGCCCGTGGCGCCGAGTATGGTAATGCTATCGAAGCCTTTTTCTCTGCAAAATTTTACGGACTTGGTAAGGTCGTTGCTTTCCTGCTCGGTTTCTTGGTGCAGGCGGTCGGCAAAGCGTGTTTTTAGCGTAGGCGAAATGCTGTCCAAATCGCCCACCACGTAGGTCGGTTCAAGCCCAAACTGCAAAAGACTTTCCACCGCGCCATCGCAGCACACCACGTTTTTTGCGCAGCGCAATGCCTGCACCGCCAAGGGGTGCGCGGGGAAATCGCCGTGCGCAAGAATGACCGTATCGAAATTTTGTATTAGAGGAATTTTCAAGGTAGCTTAGTAAGCAATACGCAATAGGCAATCAAGTTCAGCGTAGCGCTATTGCCAATTGCCGACTGTATATTGCCTACTTGTTTATTAATATTTATATTTATCCTTCCACATTTGTGCCAATCGTGCCCTTATTTCGCGCTCCTTAGCGCTATCGCCGGGGTTGTAAAAAGTGGTTCCTGCAATTTTTTCGGGCAAAAAATCTAAGCTCACAAAATTATCCTCGTAGTCGTGCGCGTACTTGTAACCCTTGTGGTAGCCAAGGTCTTTCATCAGCTTGGTGGGCGCGTTGCGCAGGTGGAGCGGCACGGGCAGGTCGCCCGTTTGCGCCACGTGCGCCGCGGCATTTTCAATGGCCATGTACGAGGCGTTGCTCTTGGGGCTGGTGGCCAAGTAAACGGCGCACTGCGAAAGCAAAATTCGCCCTTCGGGCATGCCTATAACCTTGAGCGCATCGAAGCAGGCCTGCGCCATAAGCAGCGCGTTGGGGTTGGCCAAGCCCACATCTTCCGAGGCGAGAATGACCATGCGCCGCGCTATGAACAGCGGGTCTTCGCCGCCGGCAATCATGCGTGCCAGCCAATATACAGCCGCGTTAGGGTCGCTGCCGCGCATGCTTTTTATAAAGGCCGAAATAATGTCGTAGTGTTGCTCGCCGTTTTTATCGTATATGGCAATGTTTTCCTGCAGCCGCTCGGTAACAATTTTGTTGTTTATCGTAATTTCGCTTCCGCTAAATGAGCCCACCACAATGTCCAGTATGTTGAGCAGCTTACGCGCATCGCCACCCGAAAAACGAAACAGCGCCTCGGTTTCTTCGACCTTAAACGTGAGCGTTTTTAGGTAAACATCGGCGCTGATGGCGCGCTCCAGCAGCGTTTTCAGGTCATCAACTTCCAACGATTTTAGCACATAAACTTGGCAGCGCGAAAGCAGCGGCGTGATAACTTCGAACGAGGGATTTTCGGTGGTGGCGCCGATTAATATTACCGTGCCATTTTCCACCGCGCCCAACAGCGAGTCCTGCTGCGACTTCGAAAAGCGGTGAATTTCATCAATAAAAAGTACGGGGCTTGGCGTGCTGAAAAATCGCTGGTGCTTGGCATCTTCTATCACCTCGCGAATATCCTTTACGCCTGCATTTATTGCGCTGAGGGTGTAAAATTTGCGGTTTTGTCGGTTGGCAATAATGCGCGCCAACGTAGTTTTTCCTACGCCCGGCGGCCCCCACAGTATGAACGATGAGAGCTTATCGCTCTCAATCATGCGGCGCAGTATGGCGTTTTTTCCCACCAAATGCTGCTGCCCCACGTACTCGTCAAGCGATTGCGGGCGTAGCCTTTCGGCAAGGGGTATGTTGGGCGTTTCCATGCGTGGCAAAGGTAAAAAATAATTGCTAATTGTTAATGATTAATGGTTAATTATTCGTTGGCAGCATTTTAGTCAGGCACGGGGTGTGGATTTATTTTTCCACCACCTTCAGCGCATCGGCTACAATGAAGGTGCTGCCACCAACGTAAATAAAATCATTGCCGGCAGCATTTTTTTTCGCTGCCGATAATGCAAGTGCTACCGAAGAAAAAACCTCGCCCTGCAAACCAATTGCGCGGCATTTTTCGGCCAGCACATCGGCCGGCATAGCGCGCGGAATGGCGGCTTGCGTAAAGTAGTACACGGCATTTTTGGGCAGTAGCGCAATCGCGCTATCAATATCCTTATCGGCCACCATGCCAAAAATGATGCGCAGTTGCCGGCACGAAACTTGGCGCAGCTGCGCCATAGTTTGCGCCAGCCCGTGCGCATTGTGCCCGGTGTCAAAAACA
>JAITVR010000134.1 GCA_031285695.1 Prevotellaceae bacterium | reverse complement strand
TCTCAACTCTTCTTTCCTTCCGCTTCCTCTTTGGCGGCTTTTACCATAAAGTAGAGGCGGTTGAACACGTTTACCTCGCTGGTGCTGGCGTCGAAATCGAGAAAGAGCAGGTTGAGCTTGGGGTACTTGTCCTTCATGCGCTTTTCTACGCCCTTTGAAATTATTTGGTTGGCAATGCAGCCAAAGGGTTGCAGGCTGATAACGTTGTTTACGCCCTCGGCGGCAAAGGCGCTTATTTCGCCGGGTATGAGCCAGCCCTCGCCGTACTGGTGCGCAAGATTGACGATTTTGGAGGCCTGCTGCGCCATTTGGTCAATGTTGTGGTTGGGGCGGTAGAAGCGGAAGCTGCGGCACAGCTTTTCGGCGCGCTTAAAGTAGCGGTTCAGGTACCACTTCAGCGCACGCCCCACCAGCTTTCCCTTCACGGTGCGCGTATCCAAGTTGGCCTTGGCGTTTACGTCGAAGTTTACAAAGTCTTGTATAAAAAAGTCGAGCAGCGAGGGCACAATTACCTCCACGCCCTGCTTGTTGAGCCAGTCAACGAGGTTGAGGTTGGCAAAGGCGTTGTACTTGAGGTAAATTTCGCCCACCACGCCTACCTTGGCAAAGCTGCCCGGCTGCACGGGCAGGGCGTTGAAATCCTTTACGGCTTGCGCCAAAAGTGAGTAAATATCTTTTACGCGGCCGTTTTCTTCAATCACAATTTCCAGCTCGTCCAAATATTTGTCGAGCAGGTGGCGCGACTCGCCCTTATTTACCTCGCGGAAAACGATGGAGTAGTGCATTTTCGACAGCTCATCGGCGCAGATAACGGCGGCCAAAAACTTGCGAATAATTTTTGCCCACGGCAGCGCAAAGCCCGGCTGCTCGTGCAGCCCCGTGGCGGTGGATACGGATATTACGGGCACGTTCTCAAAGCCGGCGTTTACCATTGCCTTTTTTATCAAGGGCAAATAGTTGGAGGCGCGGCACTGTCCGCCGGTTTGGGTAATGCCTACGGCGGTATTTTCGGGGTCAAAATCGCCCGACTTGAGCGCCTTAATCACATCGCCAATGACGGTGATGGCGGGGTAGCAAATTTCGTTGTTGGCGTAGCGCATGCCTTCGTCCACGGCCAGCGCATCGGTTACGGGCAGGGTGTGCAGCTTGTAGCCCGAAAGCCTGAAGATGGGCGGAAAAATGCGCGAGTAGATGTCGGAAAAGAGCGGCGCAATGATGGTGCGCGGCCTATCGTCGGGCATAAATAGCTTGGTGCTGCGGCGCTTTTTTTCGCTTGGCTTTAGCTTCTTATCGCTGTAGCGGGCAAACTCTACCACCGAGCGCAGCCGCAGGCGAATGCTGCCGGTGCTGCTGATTTCGTCCACGCGAATAAGGTTGTTGTTTTTGCCTGCGGTTTGCAGTATTTCTTTTACCTCGTCGGTAATAATGGCGTCGGGGCCGCAGCCAAAGGAGTTGAGCTGCACCAGGCGCACATTGTCGGGCTGCTGCGCCACCCACTTGGCGGCGTTGGTAATGCGCGCGGGGTAGCCCCACTGCGAGAGGTAAAAATCTTCTTCGCCGCTCACCACGTTGGGTAGCACATCTTCGGTAACTACGTTTGCGCCCAGCTCGGTCAGTATTTCGGCGGTTTGCTGGTTGATGAGCGGGTCAACGTGGTAGGGGCGACCTGCCACCACCATTAGCTGGCGGCCGCTTTTTATAGATTGCTCAATGATTTCCTGTCCTTTTTTCGCAAGCGTTTCCTTAAACTCCTGCTGCGCTTTTACCGCTTCGCTAAAGGCTTGGTTAAACTGCGCTGCTGTTAGCTTTTTCAGCCCCAGCGAAAAAATGTACTCCCTGCAGGCGGTGCGCAGCAAATCCTCGTCCTTAAACGAAACGGTGGGCGCATCAACGGCTATGTTCCAGCGTTTTTTGGGGTTGATGGCGCTTTTTACCACCTCGGCGTAGCCCGTTACAATGGGGCAGTTGAAGGTGTTGTGCGAGGGCGCGCTTTGCTTTTCGCGAAACACCATGGGCATAAAAATGCGGTCAACTTTTTTCTCGGCCAAGTCGTAAATGTGGCCGTGAACGAGCTTTGCCGGAAAGCAAATATTGTCGCTCATTACCGTGCCCATGCCTTTTTCGTACAGCGGCATGGTGCTTGGCGATGATAGCACTACGTTCACTCCGCAGCCGGTAAGCAGCGCGTTCCAAAACGGAAAATTCTCGTACATGTTGAGCGCGCGCGGCAGGCCAATGGTGAGCGTATCGAAGTCGGCGCGCTCGGTTACGGCTTTGCCAAAGAGCAAATCGTACTTGTAGCGCAGCAGGTTAAAACCTTTTTCCACGGTGCTGCCCTTGCTCGAAAACATGCGCTCGCACTTGTTGCCGCCAAAGAACACGTTGCCGTTGCCAAACTCAAAGCGGGTAATGGTGCAGTGGTTTTCGCAACCCTTGCATATCAGCTGCTTTTTTTTGTGGTTATCTACCTCGTTGAGGGTGTCTAAATTTACCATTTGCCTATTTACTATTTACAGTCTTTACCCCCCAACCCACACCTTGGCGTTGGTTGGGGGTTGTTTACTACTAACTCCTATTTTGTTCGTCCTTGCTTTTTCTTAGCAAGCCTGTTTTTTTACTTTTTTGCCTTTGCTATGGCTTAGCAAGCATGCTTTTCTATTTTTTTGCCTTTGCTATGGCTTAGCAAGCGTGTTTTTCTACTTTTTTGCCTTTGCTATGGCTTAGCAAGCGTGTTTTTCTACGTTTTTGCCTTTGCTAAGGCTTAGCAAGCATGTTTTTCTACTTTTTTGCCTTTGCTATGGCTTAGCAAGCGTGTTTTTTTCTTTTGTTTGCTTTGCTTTTTTTGTAAAAACCCCCAACCCCCTAAAGGGGGCTATAACCGAAGTGGCTTCGATTAACCACTAATCACTAACCACTAATCTCTAATCACTAACTTGCTTCCCGCCTCTCCTTTTTCGGAGTAAACGGTAACAATGTACGCGCCGCTTTGCCACGCCGAGGTGGAAATGGTGTGCTGCGGGGCGTGAATATTTTTTTGCTCAAACACCAAAACTCCGCTTAGGCTGAATACCTTTACCGCCGCAATGTTGCACTCTCCACTCTCAATGCTCAATTCACCACGCACCGGGTTGGGGAATAGCTGCAGCTGCGCGCTGTACGCGGTTTTTGGCGCAGCCGTGGCGTTGTCAAAGTCAAGCGTGATGCTTACCGGCGTGTGGTCGGAGGTGGTGCTGCGGTAGCTGGGAATGGTGGCGGTTACGGCTGTTTCTCGCGCTACGCTGTTGCTTACGTAAAAAGGAAAGAGCTCGTTCGAAATGGTAATATGGTCGATGTGGCTTGCAAAGCTGCGCGTAAGCCCTTTGTAGTTGTTTACATCGTCCATAAAGTTTTTGTAGGGCGAGGGCGAGCCTGCGGCACAGGGTTTGCACTGCGTTCCCTCTAAGTAATCGTTATAATCGCCAATAATTATTACGTTTTTAGTATTGTAGGTCGCGCGGTCAAGTACGGTTTTAAGGCTTGTTGAGTTCGTTTTGCGCATTTTGTAGTCTTCCTCGGGGTCATCGGAGTAGCGAGAGGTTGCCTTGGCATGAATATTTACAATCTCAAGCTGCATTGTTTTTCCGCCTATTGCCACCTTCATGCTGTACAGCGCGGGGTTGCGCGCCCAGCCATTGCTAATAAACGCCGATGAGGTAAGCGAAACGTTTGCTTTTTTGTAAATAATACCCATGTCCTGATAGCAGCTGTTGTTGTAGGCATGCAGCTTTACCTCGCCGCCCCATTCGCTGCCTAAGTGCTCAAGCAGGGCTTCCAAGCTGTTTACCGGACTCATGGTAATTTCTTGCAGGGCTACAATATCCGCGTCCACTTTTTTAATAACCTCGGCTACGTTCTGTATTTGCAGCTCATCATTGTTGGGGCTTTGGCTGGGGCAGCCCAACCACGATACGTTGAAGGTGGTAATTTTTACTGTTTGACCAGCAACCAATGACCAGTGACCGGTAACCAGCGTGGCAAAGCAGGTTAAGGCAATGGTTAAAAGAGTAAGTGGTTTCATAGTGGCGCTTGGTATTTGGTTACTGGTCGCCGGCTGCCTTTCCGTTCATGGCAATTAGCGCAGCGCCGTAGGCTCCCATGAGCTCGGGAATTTTGCTGCAGGTAACTCTTTTGCCGGTCAAAACTTCCAGCGCACGCTGTATCGATGCATTTTTAAACGCGCCGCCCTGCACCACAATGTGGTCGCCAAGCTCGGCAAGGTCGTTAAACTTTAGCACCTTGTACAGGCAGTTTTTTACCACCGAGTACGAAAGTCCCGCCGCAATATCGGCGGTGGTGGCGTTTTCGCGCAGCGCTTGCTTTACTTTAGAATTCATAAAAACGGTGCAGCGCGTGCCGAGGTCGCAGGGGTTGGCGGCGGTGCAGGCCAGCGCGGCAAAGTCGGGCGCAGCGTAGCCCAGCGACTTACCAAAGGTTTCCACAAACGAGCCGCAACCCGAGGAGCAAGCCTCGTTGAGCTCCACTCGGCTTATTTCGCCGTTGCGAATAAAAATGGCCTTCATATCCTGCCCGCCAATGTCGAGCACAAAGGAAATTTGGGGATTGAGAAAGTGCGCGGCGGTGTAGTGGGCAATGGTTTCTACCACGCCGTGGTCAACGCCAAAGGCGGCGCGAATGAGGTCTTCGCCGTAGCCGGTAACGGCGCTTCCGGCAATTGTTATGTTTTTTCCGGCCGCCTTCATTTCATCGGCAAAGGCTTGCAGCCCCTGCTTTACGGCGTGCAGCGGGTTGCCGTTGTTGTGCGCGTAGTAGCGGTATATGAGCTCCTTGTTTTCGCCTATAATGGCAATTTTGGTGGTGGTTGAGCCGCTGTCCATACCTACGTAGCACTTGCTTCCGCTATATTCGGCCACGGGAACTTTTTTTACCAGCTCCACCTCCTTGTCGTACTTCAGCCAGTGCTCGCGCTCCTGTTCGTTGTTAAATAATTTTGGCAGCGCGTTTTTGCGCGGGTTGAGCACAATGCGCTCGGCGGCTACGCGGGTGCGCAAATCTTCGATGGTGGTTTCTAAGCGCGCCGTTTCAATCAGCGCGGCGCCGGTGGCGCTCACAATTTCGGGGTGCTCGGCGTCTATCACATCGTTTTGCGTAAGCTGCATGGCTTTCAAAAAGTAATCTTTTAGCGCAGGCAAAAACGAGAACGGGCCGCCGCAAAAAATTACCTTGGGGGCAATATCGCAGGCGCGCGCCAGCGTGTTCATGGTTTGCATGGCCACGGCGTGGAATACGCTTGCCACAATGTCGCTCTTGGGCACCTCGCGGCTAATGAGATTTTGCACGTCGGTTTTGGCAAACACGCCGCAGCGCGAGGCAATGGCGTAAACGGTGGGGTTGGGCGTAAGGTGCTTGTTCAACTCCTCAATGGGAATGTTGAGCAGCATGGCCATTTGGTCAATAAACGCTCCGGTGCCGCCGGCGCAGTTGCCGTTCATGCGTATGTCGGGCTGGCGGTCGGGGTGAAAAAAAATCATTTTCGAGTCCTCGCCGCCCAAATCCACCAGCGTGCGCACCTTGGGGTATTTTTCAAAAATAAGGCGCGAGGCCGCCACCACTTCCTGCACAAAGGGAATGCCCGCCGCCTCGGAAATGCCCATGCCGGCCGAGCCGGTAACCATGGCGCTTACGGCGCAGGAGCCGAATTTTGCCTTTATCTCGTCAAAAAACGCGCACACCACCTCGGTAACCTTGGTGTTGTGGCGGCGATAATCGTGGTACACCAGCTGACCGTTGCCGTCTAGCAGGGCAATTTTGGCGGTGGTGGAGCCCACGTCTAAGCCTAATCTGAAAGTATTGTGTTGCAAGGGTAAATCCTCCTCTTTGTAAGTTATATAGGGAAAACGGACAAAGGTAAGAAAAAAATAGGGAAAATAGTGATTAGTGATTAGGGGTTAGTGGGTGGCTTCGGCTCGTTGTAATGACGACGGGAGCATGAGTTGCTCTGAGTGGCAGACGGCACATCTTTGGGTCGAAACTCCAAGCTACTTTATCCGCCGCCCTACCTTTTTGCCTTGTACTCGCAGCTTTTTACCCCGATTTCCTTGTAAAAAAGGTCAATTTTCTGCCAAAAAGGGAGAAAATCCTGCCAAAGAAGTTGGATTTCCTACTAAAAAGGGTGGAAATTCTGCCAAAAATGGCAAAAACACCTACTTATTTAGTAGGTGTTTTAAGTAAAAAAACTAGAAAATCGGAGCTATTTAGTAGAAGTTTCGAGCAAAAAAGCAGAGGATTGGCAGAAAAAAGTAGCAACTTCGAGGTAAAAAACAAGAAGGCTGTCAGTAAAAAGCAGAAGCCCCAA
>JAITVR010000117.1 GCA_031285695.1 Prevotellaceae bacterium | reverse complement strand
ACGCGCGGCAAGTAGCATGAGGTGTCATTGCGGGCTTGACCCGCAATCCCCTACAATGAGGCATTTCTACCATGAGATTGCGGGTCAAGCCCGCAATGACAGTATGTTTGCTCTGAATGAGAAAACGCAAAATTAAAAAATAATGAAAAAGATTTTTCTATCCGCTGCATTTTTACTTTGTGCTACAGCTGCAACACAAGCGCAGGTGGGCGTTATCAACATTGTGCAGCAGCCACCGGTAGCAGAATTGCTACGCAAGCACGTGGCGCACAACGCTGCTCTAAAGGAAAAAATTGACGGATTTCGCATTCGCATTTTTAGCGATAATGCCGGCACAGCGCGAAATTTTTCGCAGGAAATGGTTGAGGAGTTTACCGAACAGCACCCCGAAATTCCCGTGTACCGCGAGTACGACAACCCCTACTTTAAGGTGTCGGCAGGCGATTTTAGGAGCAAAGATGAGGCGCTGAAATTTTTTGTGCTCATTCGGCGCAGCTACCCGCGCGCCTACATTGTGAGTGAAAAAATAAATTTTCCGCCGCTCTAAAATTCCTACTTCAGCTTCGTTAAAAGATTATTTAAAAGCGTGCTGCGCTGGTGGTGCTCCGCAATGTGCCGCTCCGCTTTTTCGGGGTAAACATCGGCAATGGTAATGAGAATGCCGGTTTCCTCCACTGCGCCAAACTCGTGATTGATGGCTGTGCCAAAGGTTTTCATGGTGGACGAAAGGTTCATGTACGAGTTGATGAGCGGCGGAATATGCTCGCCAAGCGCGCGCACCGAGCGTGATAAAATGCGGTAATTCTCATCGTAGTTTTTGCCCACAAATAGCGCGGCAAGCGCCTTTTCGTTCATGCCCGTTTGCAGCGAGTGAATGGGCGTAACTAAGCTTTCGCGGTCGGGGAAATATTTTTGCAAAAAGTAGAGCACCATGTTGCGCGCTTCGGCGTTGTAGCTGGGGTACATGGTAACTTTTCCGAACAAATAATTCACATCGGGATACTTGTTTACCAAGCCGCCAAGCCCGTCCCACAGGTTATCGAGCGCGTACAGCCCCTTGCTGCTGCGGCGCGAACTTTGGTAATCGGGCTGCACAAACGAGCGCCCCAGCTCAATGGTGTTGGGCTGATAGTTTTTTGTAAAATTATCGGAAAAGTTAAACAACTCCGAAGTTGCCAAATCCTCCAGCTTGCACTTGCCTGCGTGAATGTAGCGGTAGCCGCCCAAAATTTCTTGGTCGCGCGGGTCCCACACAATGAGCTGCGTGTAAGGATTTTCGGAAACATCGAACTCGTCAATATCGTACGCCTTGCCAGTGCCACCGCCCGCCAAACGAAAGCTGATTTCGCGCAGGCGACCAATTTCGAGCATGGTGTTGGGCGCGTTGTTGTTGTCTAAAATGTAAAGTTCGTTGTCGCCTTTGTTGGTGCGCTTCAAAAATTTTTTTTCGCTCAACTCCATTGCTATCAACCTCCTGTCGATAGGTGCAATGATGGGTTTCATCAAATTTTTCATTTCTTTTTTTACAAAAAAAATCACAAGCTGTCACTCTGCGCTTGACGCAGAATTTTTCAATTTGAAGATTGCGGGTCAAGCCCGCAATGACAATGCTGTAACTCGTACGTTTTTTCGCGCACAAAGTTAACCCATTTTCTGAGATTTCTATCTTTGTTTAACAACTCGTATGAAATGGGCTGCCCAATGCGCAGCGTAAATTTTCCGTTGCGCTGGCGAAACAATTCGTCGGCAAGGTAGAACTGCTCTACGTTTGCTTTTACTCCCAACCACTTGCGCAAGTTGGCTAAGCTATAAAACCAGCTTGAATTTCGCCCCTCAAAAAACATGGGAACAACGTAGCGCTGGTGCGATATTGCCATTTTCAAAAAGCTCGTTTTCCACGGCAAATCTACAATTTCGCCCTTGATTTCGCGCGAGCAAAGTCCGGCAGGAAAGTACAAAATTTGCTCGTCGGAATTTAGCGCGCTGCGTAGCATTTGCGCCGCTTCGGCCGACTGCCCGCCGTGCTTATTGATGGGCAAAAACAGCGGCTTGAGCGGGTCGAGAAAGTAGAGCAAATCGTTGACTACAAACTTGATATTGGGGAAAATTTTACCAATGGCGTCCATAATTACTACGCCGTCGAGCCCACCCAGCGGGTGGTTGCAGGCAAAGAGGTAGCGCCCGTTGGGCTGCAAATTTTCGGCACCTTCTACCGTGTACGAAATGTTAAGATGCTGAATTAAGTCGCGCAAAAATGGCAGGCCCGGCGTGCGAAAGCTGCTCAGCACGTAGTTAATTTCGTCCTGATGCAGCACACGCTTGAGGTAGCGCAGCACAAAGCGCGGCAGCCATTTTGCCAAGCGCGGACTTTTTGAAGCAATAAGCCGCTTAATGTCGATATGCTGTACTTCGCTCACGAAAAACTTTCACTACTTTTTTACAGCCGCTTGGTAATCGTTGGTGTAGCCCCAGTGCCCGGTAATAATGTACTTGGCGGTGGGCAGCTGCCGAATGATGTCGATTGATTTTACGGCCTGCTCCGTGTCCATGTCGAAAAATGCGGGAATTGGCGCAAGTTTTCCATTTTTTAGGCTGGCAATATCGCCCGAAAACAGGTACTCATCGTTCAAAAGAAAAGCCGTCATTCCGCTGGTGTGCCCGGGCGCAAGAATGCCTTCAAAGGTCAAATTTCCGATTTGAATTTTTTCGCGGTCTTCCACCAAAGTATAGTCAGAGCGCGAAATTGCGTTGCCAAACCACAGGAATTTTGCGCGCTCGCCGTTCAGCATTTTCACCTCCTCCTTTGCCATGTACAGCTTGGCGTTTTTGAATAAGCTCAATCCGCCTGCATGGTCGCTATCGGAGTGCGTAAGCAGCACGGCGGTAACATCGCTGGGGTTTACGCCCAAGGTTTTCATTTGCTCCGCAATGTTTTCCGGGTTCATTCCGCAGTCAATCACCACGTACTGCGCGCTGTCTTTTACTATAAAAACGTTGGCAATATTGTCCTTTACCACAAAAATATTTTCGGTAATTTTTCCTGTTTCCAGCGGTGTGAATTCTGAAAATTCTGAGTTCATTTTCAGAAACATTCCAACAAATGCCAGCACCGGCACACCTACCACAACGCCTACTGTTATTAGGCTAGTTTTCAAAATTTTCTTCATTTTTTTTGTTTTGTTTTTTAGTAAAAAGACTCCTTATCCCTTTCCGTTTTCCAACGATTTAATAATGGCTTCGCAATTCATTGTTCGGCCAAATATTTCCATGTTTTTTAGCGTTGCTTCGTGCGCAGCTTTGTTGATGGCAGAGCAAATATCGCTGCCAAAAACAACCTTGTAATCGCGAAAAAAAGCATCGCGCGCCGTTGATTCGCAGCAAATATTAGTAACTGTACCACAAATAATTATCGTGTCAACAGCAGGGGTTTTTATGTTGCGTAAAATTACCTCCAAATCGGTTTGGTAAAAGGCGCTGAAGCGGCGCTTTTTCAAAACAATATCGCCGGCTTGCGGCTGCAAATCGTCCACCACTTTTACGCCGTCCGTTCCCTCGCGCATGCCTGCGTTTTTTAGGTGCGGAAAAGCGGCAATTTCAAGCGGACAATACTTTGGTTCTGTGGTGTGAACGGTGTAAATAATGGGCACACTCAACTCCCTGCACGTTGCTATCAGCCGCTGTATTTTCGGCAGCTGATTTTTCGCCTCTTTGACTTGCATAATGGCACCATCGAGCACAAAATCATTCTGCATATCAACTACCAAAAGTGCGCATTTTTCACGCTCAAATGTCCATCTTGTGTACTCCTTTTGCATTTATGCTTCTACCGTTTACAAACTATAAAGGTAAGAATTTTTATAAAAATAAAAAAGCGGAATTTTTCAACTCCGCTTGGCAAAATTTGCAAAAAGCATGCTACTTACTTTGCGCTTTTAATGTGCAATTTCAACTTTTTAATAGCCCATTCGTAGTGGCTCGAAGTGGCGGAAACGCAGTAGGCACCCAAGGTTGAAGTGCCTGTCCAAGCAAAAGTTTTTTTGGCAAATAATTCTTCGTTAGAAAATTTTTCAATTAACGCCATTACATTTTTATGGCTTTTTTGCAGTAAGTTTTTTGCTTCAATCAAAGGTGTATTTTGGTGCTTTTTCCAAAATTCAACGTTCATTTCCCCGTAGGTTTTCCAGTTGTACGGCGCAGGTAAAAAGGGTTTTTCCTTGCCGCCGCAATTAGAGTTTATCCAACTCAACAATAATTGGTGCCACTCATACAAATGCACCAGCACATCGCGCAAATTTTTGTCGCGACTCCAGTGTGCCTCTTTTCCCGCCACAGCAAATTCCGTAGGAAGTGTAGCGTTTTGCAGCGCATCGCTCATCGAGTTGATGAGCTTTTGCAGCTTATCAAATTGCCCGTTTGCGGCAATTATCAAATCTGTTTTTGTTGTTGCTCTTGACATGTTTTTTACAGATTACTTGTTTTTCCAGCGCTCCAGGCGTTTCATGCCGCGCGTAAAAAGCCAGGCAAGAAATTTGTTATGCCCGCTTTTTACCATTTCTTGGCGACAAAATTCCTGAAATTCCGCCACCGTTCCGTTAAAAGTAAACGCTCCGTTTTGGTAGCAGTAGCTGCAGTAGGTTGAGTTTTTACTGCCGTCGGCGTTGGTTCCGCCGCCCTGCGG
>JAITVR010000032.1 GCA_031285695.1 Prevotellaceae bacterium | reverse complement strand
CGCCATTACTGTCAACGAGGGCGCAAAGGCAATGCTGCTGCAAAAAACTGTAAGCCTGCTGCCCGTAGGCGCCGTGCGCATCAGTGGCGAATTTGAAAAGGACGATGTGGTGGCAATCTTGGACGAGCAGGGCGAAAAGTTGGGCGTAGGTAGCGTAACCCTAAGCAGCGAAAAAAGCAAAAACCGTTTTAGGAAAAAAAGGCGAAAAAGCCTTGGTGCACTACGACTATTTGTACTTAGTGTAACTTCTTTTTTGGAGCAAGGACAAAAATACGGAAGGAGCAAAGATTAAATCCCTGCTCCTTCTGTTTTTTCTCTTTTTCTCCTACTTTTAGTACTCCCACAAATCCTGTTCAAAGGTAAATATGTCGTTCTTTATTCTTTCCGACTCAAGCATTGCCGCGTAGCCGTTAGGCGTGTAGGTTGCAATACCGCGGTTGTTGTGCGGGTTCGACTCCTTGGTAATGTACGAGGTAAAGCGGCGCATGTTGAACAGGTCATCGTATGACATGTTGGTAGCATCGTTGTTGGGCAAGTACGCCGGCGTGCGCGCCAGCACCGGGCGAGACTCGTCGTAGTGCACCCAAAACAGCTGCTTTTTTACCTCTTCGCCTTCTTCCTCCTCATCGCCGCCGGTATCCAACGCCTTTTTGTACACGCGAATGGGGCAAATGCCCACTATGCGCACCATCATGCGTGAGTAGTGCTTGTCAAAAAACCAGTCCTCCTTTATCAGCAACTCACGCACCTCGTCCCAGTTGTAGGTGCCGCGTATGGTCATGGTGGTATCGCCCGAGTCGTCCATTTTTCGGCGCGTTACCTTTTGGTCGGTTGCATCAAAGCGTTCGCTCAACTCTTGGGGCGAAATGAGCGTGGTAAACTCATCGTCATTATCGGGGTTAAAGGCGCGGATTTCGCCGCTGCGAATAGCCTCTACCAAGGTTTGCAAAAGGCTGCTGCGCAGCGTCATTTCTGTCGTTGGGTAGTACAGCGGCAGGTTAATTTTTTCGCGCAGGTCAATTACGCGCCATATCCTTTTAGACCAAATAACATCGGCTTCGCGTATGCGAGGATAGGCAATTGGCTGGCGGGTAACAATGGTTTGCTTATGAAACAAGCCGTCCGGCGCCAAATTCTTTTTATTTTCGGCAGGCGTAGAAAACGCACCTGCTGCCTGCCCACCAGCATTGGTGGTAGGCTGCTGCCCGGCCGATACGTTCCTTCGCATGGAGGATTGCTGAGCGGTAGCGCTTGCTGCAAGCAGCGCCACCATTATACACGAAATGATTGTCCTTTTCATAGGATTGTATGTGTTATCTTACTTTTATACTCAAGTCCTGCAGGTCAACTGTTCTGCCATCGGGACCCACTGCCTTTATGTCGGTAATGCCTAAGCGCTGATTTCTTTCAATTTTGCTTATAATTTGCCGTTGATTTTCGGTAAACATCATGCCCGTTGATGTTGCTTCACGCGCATATCCGTCAACTACGGCAAAAACGGTAAACGATTTTATGGTAAACTTCAAGTCAAAATCAAAATCACGCGGCATAATAGCTCTTATGCCCTGCGCTGCCGACAGCTGCGCTCTTGTAGCCGTTTTTCCCTGCACACCGTCCATTTCGGGCGTGGGTGGCGGTACGCTTTTTACGCGAAACGTTTTCTTTCCCATGTTCGTTCTCACGCCGTTTATTTCGGCTATCACGCTCACATCGCAGGTGTTGCCATCGCCGGGAACAATCATGTAGCCGCCTGCTACCCTGCGCAAGTTGCCGTTGGTGGCGCTTACCTGCACCTTATTGTCGGGAACGCCTGCCGCCGACACGTCAACCGGGTTTTCAACTCCGCGGTAAAATACGTTCATTTTCGAAGGCGAAACCACCACGTTGGGTTCGGCCACCATGTAGTTGTAGGTAAAAGGGTAGGGCTTTCCGTTGAGCGTTATTCTTCCGCTTATGGTTTGCTCGCCTACGCTGTTGGCAGGCACCTTGTACATGGCCTTGCCTTCGAGCGTTCTCAGCGACTGCCCATTTACCACAATGCTTGGCTGCAGCGACCTGTCCGATGCTGCCAAAAATATTTTTGCCTCAAAATGCCCGCCCTTTAGCACGTAATCCGATACGGATTGCACCACCGGGTCGAAGTTGTCAATTTTTACTGTGCCCACATCGGCCTGCGCAAGCAGGTAGTTCATCATGTCGGCCTCTATGGTCATTGCATCTACCTGAATTTTGGTAAGCAAGGGCACTGCCGCTATTACCGGAAGGTCGGTGAATGTACCTATTTCCCAAGGCCGTGGTGCGCTGTGCGCCGATTTTACCTCGTCGGTGGGCATTGTTTTTTGCAGGTTGGCTTTTATTCCTTCTGCCGAACCGTTAACCATTGACAGCATTTGCTGCTTGTAGTCGCCTATTTTTCCTTTTAGCTCCAAGCCCTTGCGCATTTCTACCATGAAGCGGCTGCTTGGCTCGGTAGAGGAAACATTAATAATAAGGTCGCCGTTGACTGCTTCGTTTTCTATCGCTATTGCCTCGGGGCCATCGGCTAGCTTTACCAACTCTACCTTTAAGGTTTCCACGTAGGCCACAAAATCTTTGGTCAAAGAGCGTACCTTCATGGCCTTATCCAACCACGGCCCAACGCGCTCTTTATTTTCGGCGTGAGCTGTGTGAAAGGCGCTTTCGGTGGTATTATTTTTTTCGCCAAACGTTCTTACGGTTTGCGACAAGCCCACTTCAAACAACTTGAAGGCGTTTAAGACTTCGGCCGACACATTCATTGCCAACATTGCTGTTAGCACCAAATACATCATGCCAATCATCTTCTGCCTCGGGGTTTCTTTTCCTCCTCCACTCATTGTTGAATATACCGTTTTGTGCGGTTAAAAAATCTTGTTGTCTAAACAAAAAAAACGTTACGCTCTCTTTTTGGTGGCCGTTTGCACTGCCGACAGCATGTTGCCGTAAATGTTGTTGAGCTCTGCAATGCTTTCGTTGAGGTGCGCAATGCCCTTGCGGAAAGTTTGATTTTCCTCTGCCGAGCGCTGCAAATCTTCCACCAACTTGGTTAGCTGCTCACCCATTTGCGTGTTGTTTTTGTGGTACTTCGATGCTTCCTGTACCTGCAATTCATACACCGTGTTGAGCGCAGTCATGTTCTTATTCAGCGCCTCCACCTGCTTGTCGTAGCTGCCGCCGTTGCTTTTTATGCTGTCCAAGTTGCTTTTTACCTCTTGGTCAATGAGTGCAAAGGTGGTGGCAAAACTTTCCGACGCGGCCGATATTACATCAACCATTTGCTTGCCGGTTTTGTTCACATTTTCGCCTACCTGCTTGCCCGATTCGCTGATAGATTTGGCCGCGCCTTGGTAGCTATCGGACAAAATATTCATGGACTCCGAAAGCACCTGCGAGGAGCTATCGTAGGACTGCGTAAGGTTGGCTACCGAAGTTGATGCCTGCTGCATTTTTTCGGCCAGCACATTAGCCGATGCCACTGCCGTAGAAAGGTCGCTCAACTTGCTCGTGGTTTCACTTAACTTATTTAAGCCTGCGGCCAAACCTTTGGTGTCCACTCCGCTAAGGTCAATTCCCCCAACGGCTGCCAGCACAGATGAGCTGCCATCGGTTACCACGGCTTGCTGCACTGCAGGTGCGCTTTTTTTTGCAGAACCACCATGAGCGTTACCATCATGACCAGCCTTGTAACCTGCCGGAAATCCGGAGGCTAACTCGGGATATACAATTTCCCAATGCGGGTCGGGGTGCGGAAGCGGCTCAAAGGCTGAGAAAATAAAGATAACGGCCTCAACCGACATGCCTATTGTAAGCATAATGCCCGCGCCCGGCCAGTGCTGTAGCTTAAACAGCGCGCCCACAATCACAATGGCCGCACCTAAGCCGTAGAGCTTAGCCATAAACTTTTTCCAACTCACAGTTTCTGTAAAATTCGCCATACCGGTTAACTTATAAATGAAAAGTTATGCTTTCTTTTTACTAAAAAAACGGACAAAATTAGCGTCCCAAGTACGAGCGCACGCACCTAAAGCCAATGTACGACTTGCTGGTATCCTGATATTCAAACGTGCGAGCGCCACACTGCAAGAAGTAGGCAATGTCTTTCCACGAGCCACCCTTAAGCGTTTTGCGCTTCATAGCCAAGGGGTCGCCTTCACGAGCATCGTAGCTGTAATCGGGGTTCATGTCATTCACAAAGTTGTACGCCTGCTCATCGTATGTGCTTCCTGTCCACTCTGCCACGTTACCTGCCATGTCAAACAAGCCGTAGTCGTTAGGCTGGTAACTGCCCACCGGTAGCGTTCGTGCGCCGCCGTCAATTCCGTAGCGCGCACGCTGCGGAAGGAAGTTTGCCAAGTAGCAACCCTGCTTGTTGTAGGTATAAGGGCCGCCCCAGGGGTACATTTGCTGGTCAAGACCTCCGCGCGCTGCGTACTCCCACTCCGACTCGGTTGGCAACCGGTATTCATGAGGAACAAAGCGCTTGTTTTTCAAGCTATATTCTTGCATCATTTGCGTGCGCCAATGGCAAAAAGCCTTGGCCTGCTTCCAGTTTACACCCACCACAGGATAATCATCGTAGGCAGGGTGCGTGTAGTAGCGGAACGCAAAGGGCTCGTTGTACGAAAAGTCAAAGTCGCGCAGCCAGGTCATAGTGTCGGGATAAATGGGCACAGATTCCTCTACTATATTATCCTCTAAATTATTACCAATAACTATGGAGTCATTTTGGTTTTGGTTGCTGCTGGTGGTTATTCCACCACGACCCGCCAAGCGATTGTAGTCTATCCACGTGTAACCGTACACCAACTTGCCTGCATTAAGCCTCTTTTCCAATCCCCTTGAGGGTGGAATATACAGCGCATTCAGAATATCAATGTAGTCCGAATTTCTTAGGTCAACCTTAGGTTCCCAGTTGAGCAAGGGCGGTTCAATAGGGTTGCCCATCATGTCCTCAACAATGAGGAACTCATCGAACTGCTCGCCCAGCAGGCGGCGTGAAATGGAGTCGTACACGTACTGCACAAACTGTCGGTACTCGTTGTTGGTAATCTCCGTTTGGTCAATCCAAAAAGCGTCGAGCGACACGGTTTTGGTATTGGCGTTCATGGCAAAGATAGCGTCCTGGTCATTCATGCCCATGTTGAAGCTACCCTGCGGAATGAGCACCATGCCAAAGGGCGGAATTTCCCGCTGCTTCAAGCCGCGTCCCTGCACACCAATTAGCTCCCCGCCAATATCGGCAGAGGTTCCAAGTATTGCCACGGTAAGTACACCGAAGGCAACTTTAATTTTCTTTTTTGTAAACCACATGAATTTATGCGCTTATAAAAACCTAATACTCTTGTACTTTTTTACTTTTTTTGCAAATTTCAACTCAAATGAGTACGAAACAAAAATCTCCATATTTCCCTTATTCGTCGCTATCAACTTCGACAGCGAATACTCGTAGGCTACTCCCAACTTAAAAGCCTCGCTTACCGTCATTCCTCCCAACACGCCCAGCGCATCGCCTATGCGGTACGAAAGACCGCCCCAGTAGCGCTTGGCAAACGTTGCGTTTGCGCCCACTCCCAGCTGCGGCTTGGCAAGGGCCGTCAGCATAAGCAGCGCCGTGGGGCTAAGCTCCCAGCGCTCGTTGGGGCTTTGCCAGCGGTAGCCGCCGTTGAGGTAAAACGTTCGCCTTATGGCAAACGTTTTACTGCCGTTGTCCACCGTAAGCACGCGCGGTTGGTTGAGGTGCGCGCAGGAAAATCCCACGTAAAAATCGCCCCTATCGTAAAACGCGCCCATGCCTACATCGAAGCCTGTGCTTGCCGACTCCTCGCGCTGCGGAACAGCGGGGTCATCGGCGTACGAGCCCCATTCCGAAGGAGAGTTGAGCTTGTATGACAGCCCTCCGATGGAAAATCCAACGCTCAGCATTGCGCTCCGCAGCTGATGGCGGTAGGCGTATCCGGCGCTGAAGTTCGTATTGTCAAAGTTCCCTATTTTTTCGCCGCCAAACTTAGCCGTTACGCCGTGCTTGGCATTGAACAACTTGAACGGCGAGGTAACTCCCAGCGCCCAAGTTGACGGTGCGCCATCAAAACCCATGTACTGCATGCGCTGCACGTAGCGTGCGTCGAGCATATCGCCACCGCCTGCGCAGGCGGGGTTGAAAAGCACCTGATTGAACATGTACTGGCTGAGCTGCATGTCGTTTTGCGCAAATACCTTTGCCGCGCATACGATAAAAACTACCACGCAGATTACGCTTTTCATGTATCAAACTGCCTTTTCGTGCATACCTGTTTTTTTGGCTAACAGCAAAGTTACTCAAAGTTTACGGACATCGATTGTTGATAACTATATTTTTAAAACAATACGACTACCTTTAGTGTTATTTAACCCAACAACTCAAAATATGAGCAGCTTACGGGCTGGTTTAGGCTTGCGCCGAAAGTTTTTTGTAAAACCACAGCCAGCGGTCGGGAATTTCGCCGTGCGCTGCTCGGTCGTAATCATCGCGCAGGCAGGGAATTGCAAGCTCATTTGCTGTGCCGTCAACGGGGACGGACATCCACCAGCGGTCGGTGGCTTTGCTTTGGTAAAACAAGATGTGCTGTCCGCGCCCCATTTGTACGCGCAGCCGGCGGCACATGCGCGATTTGGCGGGTTCATCGCCTACGCGGTAGGCAAAACCTTCGGCTACGTGCCAAATGAGCTGGGCGGCGAGCTTGGCGGTTTGCCGCTGTGCGTTGTCGTTGGCAAGGTTAAAGCTGCCGAGGTAGCAGGCTTTGAGTTTGTCGGAAAAGGAGGCGTAGCGCAGCAGGCGGCACATTTCTTCGGCGTACAGCCCGTTGGGCGAGGCTTCGACCGCAGCTGGCGCATCGCACTGGCGCACGGCGTTGAGGCCGGCGCAGAGCAGGTCGGCATCGCGCAGCAGCGGCTCGGCGCAAAGTATGCTATCGCGAATGGCGCCTAAGCGCAGCAGCTCACAATACTGCTTGTTTAACATTTTTACATCGGTGGGCGAGGTAAGGTAGTTTTGGTAGCCAAGCAGGTTGAGCGTGCTGAGCTCGCGACCATAATCGGCCATGAGGTGCGCCAAAAGATTTTCGTTGCACAGCGGCTCGTGTACGCTGCCCACGTTGGCGTGGGGAAGGACGAAGGTTGCGGCTACGTTTTTGTGCTGCGCTTTTACGGCGTTATAGACCCACTCGGCGTTGTGCATGTTTTCGGAAAAAACGATGGGGAAAACGCCTTCGGCAAAAATGCGCTGCAGGGCGTAGGCCACCTTTTCGCCCACAGAATCAGTCAACTCTACATCGCCTAAGTCAATGATGGGAACGTTTTTTTGCGGAGCGAAGAGCGCATACAGCTCCTCGCGCAGGGCGGAAAAGCTGTTGGGCGCGCCGCTCTTGCGCAAGCCGACTAAGGCTATTTTGAAGCCGCTAAGCCACTCCCACTCAAATCCTTTGACGCCAAACTTCATGGCGTTGCCCATGCGCTCAGCGGACTGGGCGGCGTTGGCGGTTTGCAGGTGCGAGGGAACGGGAATGAAAATTTCGGAGTACTCCATATTTTTTAGTTGACAAATAAAAAGCCGAATTACAAATTCGGCTTAGCGAAGTTGTATGGGAGCAAAGCTAATCCTGCCGCAGCATGGTTACCACCATGTCGATAACAACATCGTCGATGTTGGCGCCGCCGGAAACGGTTTTGCCGGTTTTTTGGCTGGCAATGCCGGAGGTGGCAACATCAACGAGCTTGCAGGAACCGTGGTAGGCATCGCCCAGCTTTGAAATGTGGGTGAGGACAACTTTATCGGCACCGATTTTTTTTCCAAAAGTGCTGACTTGGCTGATGTCGGTTGATGCGCTATTCGTCGGCTCACTTGTTAAAGTAGTATAGCCAAAGGCATTTGCAACGGCGCTGTTTACCTCTTCCAAAACAATACTTTTTATGCTCTCGGGCACTTCGGCTGTGGCGGTTGGAGCAAGTACGGCAACTTTTAGCTTGCTGTTTTTGCCGGCTTCAACCTTGCTTGGTTGAACTTGATTTTTTGCTGGCTGCACGTAGTTTTCGGGCGTTAACTTTGCGTGAACCGAGGGATAATTGTACTGCCATATTGCCCCCGATATGGCATCGATAGCTATGCCGGGTATGCCGCCCAGCACTACGTTCCAAATAGTTGTAGGGTTGAAAGTGCCCT
>JAITVR010000188.1 GCA_031285695.1 Prevotellaceae bacterium | reverse complement strand
AAGCGAGAAACAATGCTAAGCAGCTCCACCCGCTTGTCAACGTGCGGTTTTTCCAGTGTTGCTTTTTCCTGCGCATGCGCTGTAAGGCTGAGCGCAGCTAAAATGGCGATTAAGATTTTCCTCATGGTCAATGTTTTTATGTGAATACTATAAGGAAGACGGATTACAAGTATATTTGTTGCATGTAATGTAAAATATTTTTGCAAAATATTGAATGTTAGCGATAAATTTTGATTTTTGTGATTGTCCGCAAGCATGCCGTCGTTTTGTTTTGCTGCTGAGCGCTGAAAGCGCGTAATAATCCAGCGTAGGGCAACGCCCTACGGTACGAGCGAGCTCCCTGCGTGGCGCGCGGAGCAAGCGTTTCCCCGGAAATAAGCTCCTGCTCTGCGCGCAACAACCGGATATTGCCATAAGCCGTAGGGCGTTGCCCTACGCTGGGATATGCAAGGCTTTCAGCCTTGTTGGCGGTGTGCTTGCAGCTAATCATTATAAAAATGCGCAAAAACCACCAATTTGCTTACAATTTGCAATCCGTAAAATAACAATGCAACTATTTGTTATTTAATTAATTATAAATAAAAGTCGCTTTGATTTCGCTAAAATTTTTCTATTTCGCTCACATTTTGTAACTTGCAAAGTTTTTTCAATCAAAAATATTTAATCATAAATCAACAATCAAATGAGTCAAGTAAAATTTTACAGCGGCGAAAATATTCCGCTCGAGCTGCACAAGGTGCGCGTGGTGCAAAAGTTGCACTTAGTTCCCATCGAGCGCCGCCTCGAAGCCTTGTACGAAGGTGGCTTCAACACCTTTCGCCTCAACACCACCGACGTGTTTTTGGACATGCTAACCGACAGCGGCACCAACGCCATGAGCGACCAGCAAACGGGCGCCATGCAGGTGGCTGATGATGCTTACGCCGGCTCGCAAAGCTTTTTCCGCCTACAAAAAGCGGTGGAAGAGGTGCTGGGAAAAAAGTATTTGCTGCCCGCTCACCAAGGTCGCGCAGCCGAAAATATTTTGTCAAAAGCCTTTGTAAAACAAGGCTCACTGGTACCCATGAACTACCACTTTACCACCGCCATGGCGCACATTACGCAGTATGGCGGCAAGATTGTGGAGCTGCTGTACGATGAGGCTTACAAAATTAAAAGTTCGCACCCGTTTAAGGGCAACATGAACATCGAAAAGCTCGATGAAGTTATCAAGCAGCACGGCGCAAAAAACGTGCCCTACATTCGCATGGAAGCTTCGACCAACTTGATTGGCGGGCAACCTTTCTCTGTACAAAACCTGCGCGATGTGCGCGCCATTGCCGATAAGTATGGCATAAAGTTGGTGCTTGACGCCAGCTTGCTTGGCGAAAACGTTTACCTCGTAAAGCAGCGCGAAGAAGAATTTAAGGACAAGAGCATGGCGGAAATTTTGCTTACCATGACTGACCTTGCGGACATTGTTTACTTTTCGGCGCGCAAGCTCAGCTCATCGCGCGGCGGCGGTATTTGCACCAACAATCACGAAATTTATCGTGAGTTGGAGCCGCTCATTCCTTTATTCGAAGGCTTCTTAACCTACGGCGGAATTTCTGTACGTGAAATTGAAGCCATGGCCGTGGGCCTGCGCGAAACGTTGGACGAAACCATGATTTGCCAAAGTCCGCGCTTTATCGAATACTTAGCCAATTCGCTCGATGCAAAAGGTGTTCCGGTGGTGCTGCCCGCAGGTGTGCTGGGTTGCCACGTAGATGCCATGCAGGTTTGCGCGCACATTCCGCAGTCGCAGTACCCGGCAGGTGCGCTGGCGGCAGCGTTTTACTTAGTGTCAGGCGTGCGAGGTATGGAGCGTGGCTCGGTATCGAACCAGCGCGATGAGTACGGCAACGAAACGTACTCTGACATGGAGTTGTTGCGCTTGGCCGTGCCGCGCCGCGTGTTTACGCTTTCGCAAATAAAGTATGTGGAAGACCGCATGGCGTGGCTGTACGAAAACCGCGAGCTGATAGGCGGGCTAAAGTTTGTGTACGAGCCGCCGGTGCTGCGCTTTTTCATGGGCGGACTTGAGCCGCTTGGCGATTGGCCGCAAAAGTTGATGGCGAAATTCCGCAAGGATTTTGGCGACAGCTTGTAAGGAATTGAAAGTTGAAAATGAAAGCGGCGAGAAAATTTTCTCGCCGCTTTTTGTGATGCAATATGTAAAAATCGTCAGTACGATGACGAAATTAATGTAAAAATCGTCAACATACTGACAATTTTTACATGTTAAGAATTTATCCAGTTTAAATAATTACTCCTGTTTACTACTTGATAAGTTGCCTGCGGATAGCTCTTAGCAAAGGCAACCGGCGCTTGAGGTTGCTTCTTTCCCCACTTCATTTCTACAGCGCTTATCACGCCGTTTTTTTCTTCTATTAAATCAACTTCCTGTGCATCGTAGGTGCGCCAAAAGTAGAGGTTGGCGTACTTGCCGGAGTTGTACATGTGCTTAATGCGCTCGGCAATTAGGTAATTTTCCCATAGCGCACCTTCATCTTTGCGCAGCGCAAGGGGTGCAAAGTTGTTGATAATGGCGTTGCGCACGCCGTTGTCGTAAAAGTACCACTTGCTTTTTGAGGTAATTTCTTTGCGCAAATTTTGCGAATACGGCCTTAGGCGATACACCACAAACACTTTGCAAAGCAAATCAAGATAGCGCTCCACCGTATTTTTGCTCATGCCCAGCTGCGTACCCAGCTCGTCAAACGACACTTCACTCCCCACTTGAAAGGCAATCAAGCGCAGTAAATCCTGCATTTTTGATGAGCTGCGAATGCCGTCAACCGCAAGAATATCTTTGAGTAAATATGATGAAACAATGTTGCGCAGGTACTCGGCGCGCTGCTCGTCGCTGCTCATGAGCACCACATCGGGGTATGCGCCGTAAATGAGGCGAGCAGGCAGGTTTTGCTTGGTTTCGAGTAGGTTTTCGGTTGTTGATAATTCCTGTTGGCTAAAAGGGTGCAGGCAAAAAGGAAGGCTGCGCCCGACCAATGGTTCTCCTGTTTTGTTGAGCAAGTCAAACGCTGAAGAGCCGCTGGCAACAATGGCTGCATGCGGTATTTCGTCCACCATGAGCTTGAGTTTTTGCCCAATGTCGGGAATGTTTTGCGCTTCATCAATTAGCAGCAGCTGCACTCCGTTGAGCAGGCGGCGGTAGTTGGCAATGCTTCGGTCATGCAGCAGGGCAAGCGTATCGCTGTCCTCGCCGTTGAGAAAAAGTGTTTTTTTTGAAAATTTTTCGGCCAATCGGCGCATTAAAAAAGTTTTTCCTACGCGCCGCGCGCCAAATAGCAGCAACACTTTTCCGGGTTTTACCTGCACCGATAGGCGGTGCAGTAATGCTCTTTCGATGCTCATAGTTTTGTAGTTTTTACGCTACAAATATAGCATTTTTTCTTTTAAAATGTAAAAATCGTCAGTACGTTGACGAAATTAATGTAAAAATCGTCAGTACGTTGACGATTTTTACTTTTTGATTAACAATTTTTGCAGCGCGTACATTTCGTCGCGATGCTCGGCTGCGGCAATAAAATCTAAGGCTTTGGCGGCAGCTTCCATGGCCTCTTTTTCGCGAGCAATGGCTTTTTCCAATTCTGGTTTGCTCATGTACTGCAAAACAGGGTCGGCTGCAGCGTTGATTTCCGTGGGTTCAACGTAGTATTCGCGCGGTTTTTTGATGTCTGTGCCGGTAAGAATTCCGCGGTTACTTTTGATAACTTGCTTGGGCGTAATGCCGTGTTTTTCGTTGTGCGCCAGCTGTTTTTCGCGGCGGCGGTTGGTTTCGTCAATGGTTTCTTGCATTGACCTTGTGATTTTGTCGGCGTACATGATGACCAAGCCGTTGATGTTGCGCGCGGCGCGCCCTGCGGTTTGCGTAAGCGAGCGCGTGTTGCGCAAAAATCCTTCCTTGTCGGCATCGAGAATGGCGACGAGCGAAACTTCGGGCAAATCTAAACCTTCGCGCAGCAGGTTTACGCCGACTAAAACATCGAACAAACCTTTGCGCAAATCTTCCATAATTTGTATGCGCTCAAGCGTTTCGACATCGGAGTGAATGTAGCGGCAACGGATTTGCGCTTTTTCTAAAAACTTGGTGAGCTCCTCGGCCATGCGCTTGGTGAGCGTGGTAACGAGTACGCGCTCGTCTTTTTCTGAGCGAAGAATTATTTCGCCAATTAGGTTATCGACTTGGTTGACGCTGGGGCGCACTTCGATGACGGGGTCGAGCAAACCTGTGGGGCGAATGACTTGCTCCACAACTACGCCATCGCTCTTTTGCAGCTCGTAGTCGGAGGGTGTGGCGCTTACAAAAATGGACTGCGGAATGAGATTTTCGAACTCCTCGAACTTGAGCGGGCGGTTGTCCATGGCCGAGGGAAGACGAAAACCGTACTCCACCAAATTTTGCTTGCGCGAGTGGTCGCCGCCAAACATGGCGCGGATTTGCGGCATGGTAACGTGGCTTTCGTCAACGACTAAAAGCAGGTCCTTTGGAAAATAATCGATGAGGCAAAATGGGCGAGAACCGGTGCTGCGCCCATCGAAGTAGCGCGAGTAGTTTTCGATGCCCGAGCAGTAGCCCAGTTCCTTCATCATTTCTACATCGTACTCCACGCGCTGGCGCAGGCGTTTTGCCTCAAGCGGTTTTCCGATTTCTTCAAAAAAAGCGCACTGCTTGCCCATGTCGATTTGAATGTCGGCAATGGCGGCGTTGAGGCGCTCCTTGGTGGTTACAAACATGGTGGCGGGGTAAATAATGGCTGTGTCGGGCTTGTCCATTACGCCGCCGTTGATGGGCTCAAAGGTTTCAATTTTTTCAATTTCGTTTCCGAAAAAAACAATGCGGTAGGCAAAGTCGCCGTAGGCCACGTACACGTCAACGGTGTCGCCTTTTACGCGAAAGGTGCCGCGCTTGAATTCAACTTCGTTGCGCGAGTAAAGTCCGTCCACCAGCGAGTAAAGCAGCTTTTGCCGCGTGATTTTTTGCCCAACTTTTATGGTAATGGTATTCTCGTGAAAATCCTGCGGGTTGCCTATTCCGTACAGGCATGATACGCTTGAAACCACCAGCACATCGCGCCTTCCGGCCAGCAGCGATGAGGTGGTGTGCAGCCGCAGTTTTTCAATTTCGTCGTTTATTTGCAGGTCTTTTTCAATGTAGGTATCGGTGGTGGGCAGGTAGGCTTCGGGCTGAAAGTAGTCGTAGTAGCTCACGAAATACTCGACTGCATTGTTCGGAAAAAATCCTTTAAACTCGCCGTACAGCTGCGCGGCAAGCGTTTTGTTGTGGCTCAGCACCAGGGTGGGGCGGTTGAGCTGCGCCACCACGTTGGCAATGGTAAAGGTTTTTCCCGAGCCGGTAACGCCGAGCAGCACGTTGAAGGGCGTGCCGCTATTTACGGCCTCAACGAGCTCGGCAATGGCTTGCGGCTGGTCGCCGGTGGGTTTGTATTCGGAGGTAAGTTCAAAGTTCATAGTTTGCAAAGATAGCTGAAAAGAGGGGAAAAGCCACCGCCTCATGTTTCGATAGACTTAGGTTGGCATGGGCTAAGGGCATGCGAGCATAGTTTAGGGGTATGCGTGCCGAAAAAAATCAGAGCCGCGCATAGAAAAATCCTCGGCGAGCATGGGCAGAGGGTAGGCAAGCTTGCAAAAATGATGGGCGAGGATACAAAAAAGGTGACCGAGCATAGAAAAAAGACAGGCGAGCATGGGCAAAGGCTATGCGCGCTTACAAAAAAGCTATCCGCGCATGGCTTTGCACCATGCGCGGATAGCAAAAAGGTGGGCAAGCCTCCCCTACTGGGCGGCTACCTTGGGCTTGTTGGCCCTGTTCTGAAAGTGCACCTTCAGCTCGTCATAAATGGGTTGGGCACCCGCCACGGCATCGGCGGCAAAGTAGGCCTCGTTGCCGGCCACCAAGCGGGTATCGTCCAGCAGCTGATGCAAGTCGCCCAGCACCGTGGTGAGCTGCTGTATGTTGGCCACATCGGCCATGTCAATTTTCCAGTCTTCAAGGCCAATGTGCACGGGCAAAAACTCGGGGTGGTTGACGGCGTGCCCCAACGATTGTTGACCAAAGGCCAGCGTGCCGTTGCTCATCTTAGGCAGCGATTGGCGCTGCTCTGCCGAAAGTGTAGGGCAGTACGGTTTGAGCAGGTTTACCGACTCTGCAAAGTGGTTTTTACCTGCTCTAAAACCTCCTGCGGAATGGCTTGTGCATGTTTGTTTTCCATAGTTTGTAAAGTTTGTAAAGTTGAAAGTAGTGATTAGTGATTGGCAATACGCAGTTGGCATTACTGCGTATTGCCAATTGCATATTGCCTACTAATCACCGGTTACTAATATCCGGGGTTTTGACCAAACTCGGCACTATTGTCCAAACTCTGCAGGAATGCAATGGGTACGGGGCGGAGGTAGTGCATTTCTTTATTAAAGAGCGTAATGTTGGGGTTAGCGCTACCTGCTCCCAAGCGGTTTTCGAGCTGACGGGTGCGCTTAAGGTCGAACCAGCGCAGGTGTTCGCCGCACAGCTCGCGGGCGCGCTCATCAAGTATAAAGTTGAGGTAGCCGCCACGGCCGCTGTAGGCCGCTGCCACATCGGTGGCGGTGGCATCGTTGGTGCCTCCCTTCACAATGGCA
>JAITVR010000153.1 GCA_031285695.1 Prevotellaceae bacterium | reverse complement strand
CCCTTTTGCGCAAGCAGCACAAGGTAGTGAAACATGAGGTCGGCGGCTTCGCCCAAAAACAATTCCTCGTTGTCGTCCTTTGCTTCAATAACTAATTCCACGGCTTCTTCGCCCACTTTTTGCGCAATTTTATTTACTCCTTTTGTAAATAATTTTGTGGTGTACGAGCCTTCGGGCATCTCCTTTTTCCTTGTCTGAATAAGGTTTTGCAGGTAGTCGAGAAATAAAATTCCGCTCGTATTTTCCTCATTAAAGCAGGTGTCGGCGCCGGTGTGGCACACCACGCCGCGCGGCTTGGCTTTTACCAGCAGCGTATCGTGGTCGCAATCCTCGGCAATGCTTACCAAATCAAGGAAATTTCCACTTTCTTCGCCTTTTGTCCACAGGCGGCTGCGCGTGCGGCTGTAAAAAGTTACGAGCTTTGTGTCAAGCGTTTTTTGGTACGCCTCCTCGTTCATAAAAGCCACCATGAGCACCTTGCCCGTTGCGCTATCCTGCACTACAGCAGGCACTAAACCGTTTAGCTTTGAAAAATCTATCATCTTCAATTCAATTAAAAATTATGAATTAAAAATTAAAAAATGATGAACTAAGAATTATTTTTTTGAATTGCGTACTTTTAGCGTCCTTGTTGTCATTCTGAGCGGAGCGAAGAATCTCCAAACTTGAGATGCTTCGACAAGCTCAGCATGACAGCGAGCGAACAGAGTGCTCAAAGTTGCGAATTCTGTTATCTTTTAATTCTTAATTTTCAATTCTTAATTTCTTTAACTCCTCCATCGAAATTTTCCCTTCGTAAATTGCTTTTCCTACAATTACCGAATGTATATTGTTTTCACTAAGTGCTTGAATGTCAGATATTTGCGACACTCCACCACTTGCTATTAAGTGTAAGCTTGGAAACTCTTTTTGTATTTTTTTGTACAGCAAAACGTTGGTGCCTTGCAGCATTCCGTCCTTGCTAATGTCGGTGCAAATGACCTGCGTAATTCCTTTTTCCGTGTAGCTTTTTATGAACGGAAGCAAGTCCAAATTGGTGCCTTCCTGCCAACCGCTCACGGCAATTTTTTCGTTGTTTACATCAGCTCCCAAAATGATTTTTTCGCCGCCGTATTTTTCAATCCAGCGCGTAAATTCATCGGGATTTTTCACGGCAATGCTGCCGCCGGTAACCATTTGCGCGCCGCACTCAAAGGCTATGCGCAGGTCGTCCGAAGTTTTTAATCCGCCGCCAAAATCGACTACCAAATTTGTTTTTGTGGCAATTTTTTCGAGCGTTTTGTGGTTCACAATGTGCTGCGCTTTTGCGCCGTCCAAATCCACCACGTGCAGGCGACGAATCCCAATATCCTCAAAGGATTTTGCCACCTCAAGCGGGTCTTCGTTATACACTTTTTTTTGCGCATAATCGCCCTTGGTCAAGCGCACGCACTTGCCTTCAATAATGTCTATGGCGGGAATTATTTCCATAGTGATTAGTGATTAGTGATTAGTGATTAGTTGGCGCACAAACCAACGCTCGTGGTCAATTAACCACTAATCACTAACCGCTAACCGTTAACTAAATATTATCGTTTTATTTTGATACACTAAAACTTTGCGCTGCAGGTGTGCATACACCGCGCGCGACAGCACAATTTTTTCCAAATCGCGACCTTTTTGCACAAGGTCTTTTATGGTGTCCTTGTGGGTTACACGCACTACATCTTGCTCAATAATGGGGCCTGCGTCAAGGTCGGCGGTAACGTAGTGGCTGGTGGCGCCAATAATTTTTACGCCGCGCTCAAACGAGGCGTGGTAAGGCTTTGCTCCGGCAAAAGCAGGTAAAAATGAGTGATGAATATTGATAACTTTATTGGGATACTGCTTAATAAAATCCTCGGACAGCACCTGCATATAGCGCGCCAACACTACAAAGTCCACACTATTTTCTTTGAGCAGCTGCTGCGCTTTTGCCTCCTGCTCCGCCTTGTTGGCAGCCGTTACGGGCAGCACATGGTAAGGTATATCAAACTGCTTGGCCACATGCTCCAAATCGGCATGGTTGCTAATGATGAGCGGAATTTCTACGTTCCATTCGCCGGCGCTGTAGCGCGCCAACATATCGTAAAGGCAGTGCGACATTTTGGACACGAAAATGGCCATGCGCGGGCGCTTTTCGGTAAAGTAAATGTTGAACTTTGCCCCGTACTTTTTGGCAATGAGCGTATCGAAGTAGTCGCTGATTTTTTCCTGCGGAATAGAAAATTTTTCCAAATCCCACTCTACGCGCATAAAAAATTGATGCCCATCGCTGTCAACGTGCTGGTCAATGTACAAAACGTTGCCGTTATTTTCGGCCAAAAACTTGGTTACGGTTGTTACAATCCCCTGTTTATCGGGGCAGTGCATGAGAAGAATTGCAGTATTCAATTAAATTTATTTTTTAAAAACTCTCACTTCCACTCCCTCTTTTTCCAGCTCCTTTTTTATGCTTTCAATCTTGTCCAGCTCAAAGTAGTGGTACACGTACAGCGTTTTTGGCTTGAAGGATTTTGCAGCAGCAACAAGCATTTCGTCAGTCATGGTGTAGGGCAAATTTTTGGGCAAAAAAGCAAGGTCAATATTTTTGAGCTGCTTCATTTCCTCAATGTTTTCGGTGTCTGCACCAATGTACAGCTTGAAATCGCCGAAGGTCAACACGTAGCCATTGCCATCGCCTTTGGGGTGAAAAACCTGCCCATCGTGACGCTTATTTGCCACATTGTAGGCGGGTACAGCGTCAATTTTCACGCCGTTCCACTCGGCGCTTTCGCCGTTGGCCAAAACTTTTGCGCCCGGCAATCTTTTTGCAACAATTGCGCTTGCCACCATTTCCGCGCTTGGCTTTTTGGTTTTATAAATCGCCGCTTTATCAAAGTGGTCGCCGTGCTCATGCGTAACGAGTATCAAATCGGCTTTGGGCAGCGCGCTGTAGTCGGCCGATTGCGAAATGGGGTCAACCTGAATAACCTTGTCGCCCAGCGTGAGCATAAGCGAGCCGTGCTTTACAAGCTGCACCTGCAGCTCGCCCAGCGAGGTTTTGAAAATATCGCCTTTGGGCGTTTGCGCTTGCGCCATAAGGCTAAAAATCAAGGTTAAACCTAAAAGTATTTTTTTCATAGCAACAAAAAATTTCAGATTTTTGATTTCAAGTTTCAGATTGCTCCAAATTTGAAATCTGAAATTTGAAACTTGGAATTGTGAATTTTACCAAGCAAACAGCGGCAAATCCTTCATCATTTTATTGACATCGGCGCGCACTTCTTTCACTACGCTTTCCTTGTCCACGTTGCACAGCACCTTGTCAATCATGGCGGCAATGCGCGGCATGTCGTTTTCCTTCAAGCCGCGAGTAGTGATAGCCGGCGTGCCCACACGGAAACCCGAGGTTTGGAACGGCGAGCGCGTGTCGAACGGCACCATGTTTTTGTTGACGGTAATGTCGGCTTGCACCAAAATATTTTCGGCCTGTTTTCCGTTTAGCTCCGCAAATTTTGAGCGAAGGTCAATCAGCATAAGGTGGTTGTCTGTACCACCCGAAAAAATCTTGTAACCCATATCCACAAAGGCTTTTGCCATGGCATCGGCGTTCTTTTTTACCTGCTGCTGATAGGTTTTAAATTCGGGCTGCAAGGCCTCGTGAAACGCCACTGCTTTGGCTGCAATAACGTGCTCCAGCGGTCCGCCCTGTACGCCGGGGAAGACTGCCGAGTTGAGCAGCTGCGACATTTTTTTGGTTTCGCCTTTTGGCGTTTTCAATCCCCAAGGATTTTCAAAATCTTTACCCACCAAAATCACGCCGCCGCGCGGTCCGCGCAGGGTTTTGTGCGTGGTAGAGGTTACAATATGCGCGTGCTTGCAGGGGTTATTGAGTAAGCCTGCGGCAATCAAACCTGCGGGGTGCGCCATATCTATCCACAGAATTGCGCCCACCTTATCGGCAATTTCGCGCATGCGCTTGTAGTCCCACTCGCGCGAGTAGGCTGAGGCTCCGCCCACAATCAGCTTGGGCTTGTGCTCCAGCGCGCGCTGCTCCATTTGGTCGTAGTCCACCAAACCTGTATCTTGCTTTACCTCATACGATACTGCCTTAAACCACAAGCCCGACATGTTGACAGGCGAACCGTGCGTAAGGTGCCCGCCGTGCGCCAAATCCAAGCCCATAAAGGTGTCGCCGGGCTTTAGCACTGCCGTAAATACAGCAGTGTTGGCCTGCGCGCCCGAGTGCGGCTGCACGTTGGCGTATTCGGCATTAAAGAGCTGACAAAGCCTGTCAATGGCTAACTGTTCTGACTGGTCAACTATTTGGCAACCACCATAGTAGCGAGCATTTGGATAGCCCTCGGCGTACTTGTTGGTCATTACCGACCCCATGGCTTCGAGCACTTGTTCGCTCACAAAGTTTTCGGAAGCAATAAGCTCAACTCCATGAGTTTGGCGTTCTTTTTCCTGCCTAATCAAGTCAAAAATTTTGTCGTCTCTTTTCATTTTACCTTATATTTTTTATACGTTAATTTTGCAAACCAAAACAATCCGCAAAGATACATTTTTTTGGGATTTTACGAAATAAAACGCTACTTTTGGGGCATAAAATAGCCTAAAACACACCTATGGAAATTGCTTTAAAAGAAGGACTACAGCACACTTCAGCTAAAATTGTTACAAAAGATGATACCGCCTCGCGATACGGTTCGGGATTGGTGGAAGTGTTTGCCACGCCTGCCTTGGTGGGCTTAATGGAAAATGCGGCTATGAACGCCGTGCTGCCTTTTTTGCCGCAGGGCGGCGGAACGGTGGGCACGCAAATTTGCACTACGCACAGCAAGGCCACGCCTGTGGGCATGCGGGTTGAGGCTACCGCCACGCTCACCAAGGTGGAGGGCAAACG
>JAITVR010000083.1 GCA_031285695.1 Prevotellaceae bacterium | reverse complement strand
GCGTGCACGGCGGCGCGGAGGGTGGTGCGCTCGCGGTTGTTGCCGAGCTGTAGCATTTGCGAAGCTACTTTTTGGGGCGTAGCCACGGCAATCCACACCGTGCCCACGGGCTTTTGGGGCGTGCCGCCATCGGGGCCGGCGGTGCCCGAGGTGGCTATGGCGTAGTCGGTGTGCAGGGTGCGGCGCGCGCCGGTGGCCATTTGCTCCACCACCTCGCGGCTCACGGCTCCGTGCGCTTTCAGGTCGCTTTCGGCTACGCCAAGCAGGTTTACTTTTGCCTCGTTGGCGTAGGCCACCACGCTGCCCTTGTAGTACGCCGAGGCGCCCGGCACCGAGGCTACCATGGCGGCCACGCGCCCGCCGGTGCACGATTCGGCGGTGGCCAGCGTGGCGTTTTTTGCCTTGAGCAGCTTGCCAATTACGCTTTCTAACGTATCATCATCAAAGCCCACAATGTGCTGCGGAATGAGGGCTTGCAGCTGCTGTATGCGCGCGGCAACATCGGCTTCGAGGGCGGGAATTTGGTCGGCATTGTAGCACGATAGGCGCAGCTTTACCCCCGCAAAAGAGGGTAAATACGCTAAGCGCAAATGCTGCGGCAGGGCGCTCTCCCACTCGGCTATTACCTCGGCCAGCTTGGATTCGGCAATGTTGGTGGTAATAATATTTTTGTGAAAAACGCGCCCCAGGGCAAAGCGCTTTTTTACCCGTGGCAGGAGCTCGTTTACCACTAAATACTCCATTTCGTAGGGCACGCCGGGTAGCGATACGGCAACCTTAAGATGAGGCGAACCGCTGTCAATGGCTTGAGATTGCCACGTCGCTTGTTCCTCGCTCCTCGCAATGACGTGAGAGTTGCGCTCAAACCACATGCCGGGCGCGGTGCCCACGGCGTTCATCATTACCTCGCACACATCGGGCACCAGGGCCTGCGCCTCGTTAAGCGGGCCTACGGAAATGCCGCGCGAGGTGAGCCAAGCGGTTACGTGCTGTAGCGTGGGCTGGTGCACCACCATGCGGCTTGCGCCAAAGTATTCGGCCAGCGTGTGCTTGGTTATATCGTCTTTGGTAGGGCCCAGTCCGCCGGTGATTACAACCAAATCGCTTACCGCAAAAAGGGCGTCGAGCGCGCGGGTAATTTCGCTTTTTACATCGCCCACGGAGCGCATTTCTTCAACAACTACGCCAAGACTGCCCAGCTGCTGCGAGATAAAAGCGGAGTTGGTATCAACAATTTGCCCAATGAGAATTTCATCGCCAATGGTAAGGATAGATGCTTTCATGTTTCTAATATTTTTAGCAGGCAAAGGTAGGAAAAATAGTGATTAGTGGTTAGAGGTTGGCATGCGCAGCAGGACAAACCCACTCGCAATGACCCACTCGCAATGACGGTGAGAAGCCAAATAAAAAAATCCCCACAATTACTGTGAGGATTTTTGTAAATATTTGCCTTTATTTTCCCTTACTTTTTTCAGCTAGCCACTTGCGGTTATCCCAAGCAATGGCGGCAATAAGCGTTAGCAAAAATCCTACAAGCAACCAACGCTTAGCAATGCTAAAAAACAGCACCTCGGGCTGAAGGTTGGTTTCAAAATTTTGTATTACCGTAATGGGATTGGGGTTTAGCTGGAGGTCAGTTTCCAAGGCAAGCCGCTCGTTGCTCAGCCTCATTATTTCGTTGTGAAGAAGCGTTTTTTCCTTCTCGCTGAGCAGCATTAGCTGCCCCATCATGGAGGGCTTCATGGTTTTGGCATCTTTCACAAAGTATTCGTAGTGCTGCAAGCTATCGAGCACCTTAATTTGGCGGCTTAGCTCGGCTACTCGTGCGTTTACCTGCACTTTTCTAATGCCGTTGAGCTCTTGAAGGTACGGCAGGCTGCACATATTTTCTACCAAACCTTTGGTTAAATATGCAAGCACGCTGCCATTGTACACGCTTGCGCGCACAAAAAATCGGTCGCCAACGCGGGTGGCTGCCATGGTATCGCGCAGGGCTAAAGCGCTGGTGTGCTCCCACTTAAAGTCCACCTTATCCACGGTGCTGCCGCCGTGAAAATACGATACACCCCAAAATGCTTCGATGGATTTTACCTGCTTGGCCAGCGCGGTATCGGGCAGGTTGAAGATTTTTTGCGTAAGCTGAATATCGGAAAGCGAGGCTTTCAGATTGTTGATGTAGCTAATGGCAAAGGCGTTGTCAAGCACGTTCATTTTGGCCACCAGCATGGAGGAGTACGAGGCTTTTTGTACCTTGTAGGTAGCTGCACTGAAGGCTACTACAAGCAAAACGCAGGCTGCAAACCACCAAATTTTGCGCAGAAAAAACACAAACACCACCTGCAGCAACTGCAACAGCCAACCGCAACATTTACCCAGTGCGCCCAACATTTTACCCGATAGCTCCAGCAAGTCAACTTCCTTGCTTGCATCTTTTTGCATGTTATCCATTTCCAATATGTGTTTTAATCTCGCAAATATAAGAAATTTTGCTGAATTTACCCCAAATAAGCAGGCGTTAACCTACTATATATAATTACAACACAGTAAATGTTAATTATTTACGATTGAAAATTAAGAAATTCTCACGTTATCAATAAGCCTTATTTTTCCGGCAAAAACAGCAATGCAAGCCTGCTTAGGGCAATCTTCATCGAGCGATTTTACGGGTTGCAGCGTGCGAAAATTTACCACCTCAAAATATTCAACCTGCAACTCCGGCTCAGCATTTATTTCGTTTATCACAAACTTTTTGAACGCATCAAGCTTTACGCTACAAACCTTGTCCACAGCGGCAAAGAGCGTTTTTGCAATGCGCGGCGCTGCCTTACGCTGCGCGGGCGTAAGCAGCGCGTTGCGCGAGCTCATGGCCAATC
>JAITVR010000057.1 GCA_031285695.1 Prevotellaceae bacterium | reverse complement strand
GAACATCAAAGTTACGGCTTATTTTGCGCATAGCCACCAAATTACCTCTTATTTCTTGTTATAAATAGTTAAAGAATAGGCGTATTCTGTACCTTGTAGGGCGTTTCCCACTGCCGCCTAAAGCTGTCGCGCTGTCGTTTTTTTACCTTAAAAATGAGCGAAACCTCGTGCGTATTTGGCAGGTAGCCGCCGGCCGCACGGCTTATTTTTCCAATGTCGAAAGAGTAGCCAAGCGCAAACCAGGCGCCGGAGTAGCCTGCGCTAAGCGAAAGAAAGTGCGCCGATGATTTCAACGCTGACTTATAAAATGCGCCCAACGAAAAACTGCTTAAGCTAAGGTTTGCCCCTACCGCATATGATGTGTAAATTCCTTGCAGCCAAACTATTGCATTTGGTGAAATGGTGGTTGTTTTTTCACCATTATTGTAGTAAGAGTATGCATTGCGCTGCCCCAGTGGAATGTTGCAGCCTGCGTGGAGCGTAAGCTTGCGTGGAATAACAACCGGCTGCCCCAGCACCTCCACCTCGGGGCTGCCCATGAGGTGATGCAGGGCTGCGCCCGCAAAAAATATGCTGTGCGAAAAAACGCTGCCCACCGCCACATCGAAGTAGGAGCGCTGCTCGGCGGCGTAGGGCTCAAGCGAAGTTGAGCTACCGTCGGGCGAAAGCATGTCGGGGAAAATGAGCTTGGCGGCGTTGGCCGATGTAGCGCCCAGCTGCGCTTGAAGGCCAAAGCGCAGAAAAGTTTTTTCGGCAAGCCGCAAATTATAGGCGTACGATGCGCCAAAATTCGACTGCACCATGGCGCCGTTCGCCTGCCGGTCGCTTACGGCAGAAAACCCCAGTCCGCTTTTGTAATCGTCGAAGTACTGGTCGGCAAAAACGGCGTAGGTGGTGTACGGCTCGCCAAAAGCCGCCCACTGGTAGCGAAAATTTGCGCCCACGCGCGAAAATTCCGCCACGCCCGAGTAGGCAGGATTGAGGTACAGCGGCGCAGCGTAGGGCTGGCTAAAACTAACATCTTGCGCCCACACGCTTACCGCGCTCACTACCAAGGCGAGCGCTACGAGCAATTTTTTATGAGAATTTTTAACAAGCATGCTAATTAACAAAGGTAGAAAAATGCTTATCTTGCAGGTTATTTTGCTCGTTAAAAAGAATGAAAAAGCAAACTATTTTCAAAATTATGCACTTTAAGCATGTAGGTTGTCATGCTGAGCGAAGCGAAGCATCTCGTGTTAAAACAAGTTTTCATCATGGTGCGAACTTGAGATGCTTCGCTTCGCTCAGCATGATAAAGGGCATAATTCTTCTTCTTTTTTTGTTGTGCCTGCACTTTTTTGCGCAAGCGCAAACGTACACGCGTAGCTTGCAGTGGTGGGATAAGGACACCTCGGCCACGGCGCGTAGCGTAGCTTATCCGCAGTTGCACTTTCGCGGCGCAACGCCCAGCGCGCAGCGGTTGCCGCTGTACACCGAAGTGTTTTCAACCTCGCGCAGCGCAACGTTGGCGCAGTACGAAACCGAGCCGGTACCCGCCAACGAGCTGCGCAAAATGCAAAACATTTCGCTCAAGCAAAACTTTGAATTGACGCAAGAATCCATGCTTGAACGCGGTGCTGAAAAGCTGCGCGTAACGCTACTTCCGCTGCGCAAAAACGCCAACGGACAGGTGGAGCGCATTACCAATTTTTCGCTTTCGTTTACCGAAAATATTTTGCCAACAACTCCCGCTACGCAGCTGCGCGCCGCGCAACCAAAGGCGGTAACAGAGGCCACAAGTTCCGTGCTGAGCAGCGGAAAATGGGTGAAGCTGCGCGTAAAAAAAACAGGCGTGTACAAGCTGACTGAAGCCACGCTGCGCGAGTGGGGATTTGCCAATGCGGCCGAAGTGAGCGTGTGGAGCAACGGCTGCCGCGAGCTGCCGCGCCGCAACAACGAGCTTGCCCCCGATGACCTTGCGCAGCAGCCTACGCGGCTGAGCGGCGGCAGCATGTTTTTTTACGCCGAAGCGCAAAATATTTGGACATACGATGCGCAAAAAAAGCTGTTTCGCCACGCGCAAAATGAGTTTGACGACGCAGCCTACATTTATATTACCAACAGCAAAACAACGCGCGAAATGCCCATGCTGGCGCAAGCCGCAACCGCTGCTGACGAAACCGAAACCTACGATTACCGCGACTACCACGAGCGCATTGATACCAACCTGTGGCGCTCGGGTCGGCGATTTTTTGGCGAATATTTTGACCGCACAGCGCAGCGCAATTTTTCGTTTACAATTCCGTCTTTACACACCGAAAATCCCGAGCTGAAGCTGTACATTTGTGCCGCCGCCAACAACCCCTCGAACTACTCGGTGGCGGTAAATGGCGGCGCGGAAAATACCTTTAGCATACCGCCGCGTGAGGGCGATGCGGCGATGAACGTGGACACGGCGCTGTTTGAAAATATTCCGCTGAGCAGCGAAAATGTGAACGTTACACTTACCTACAAAAAAAGTACCGCCGACAACACAGGCGTGCTCGACTTTATTACGCTCAACGCGCGGGCAAAGCTGGAGCTGAAAAACGCGCAGCTGCTTTTTCGCGATAGCAAAACGGTAAACGGAAAAACCACCAAGTTCAACATCAGCGCAGCACGCGGCGGAGTGCGCGTGTGGGACGTTACGAAGCTCAATGAGGTAAAAGAAATTGGCGGAATTTCTGCTTCGGGAAATTTTGGATTTATTGATTCAACAGCGGTACTAAAAGAGTACCTTGCCTTTACCGAAGACATGGCCATGACGCCCGAATTGGTGGGCGAAATTGGCAACCAAAACTTGCACGGCGAGCAGCTGAAAACGTACGAAATGGTAATTGTAGCGCACCCCGATTTTGAGGTGCAGGCTGTGCGCGTAGCCAACTTTCACCGCAGGCACGATGGCATGAACGTGCTGGTGGCTACCACCGAACAAGTATATAACGAATTTTCGAGCGGCATAGCCGATGTGAGCGCCATACGCAACTTTGTGCGCATGTTTTACCGACGAAATTCCGCGACTGCACCCAAATATTTGCTGCTGTTTGGCAGCGGCACTTACGTGAATTTTCAGGGTAAAAAAGGCGTGGGATTTATTCCAACTTTTCAGTCGGATAACTCGCTGACGAGAGATTTTTCGTTTGTGAGCGACGACTTTTTTGTGCTGCTCGATGACAACGAATACTTAGACAACGCCGGCATGCACGGCGCGCTGGACATGGCCATTGGGCGCTTCCCTGTGTACAACGCCGAGCAGGCCGGCACGCTTGCCGATAAGCTCGAAAAATACTACTCCGACCTCGGCGGCGACTGGGTAAACAGGTGCATTTTTTTAGCCGACGATGAGGACGGAAATATCCACATGCAGCAAAGCGAAGAGCTGGGGAATTTTATTATGGATTCGTCGCCGAATTTTTACGTAAATAAAATTTACTTGGACGATTACCAACGAATTTCGACGCCCATGGGGCAGCGTTATCCGTCTGTTACCGAAGAAATTAACTCGGCAATAAACGCCGGCGCGCTGCTGTTTAACTACACAGGGCACGCCAACGATGAGTGGCTTTCGCACAAGCAGGTGCTTACCGTTGCCGACATTCAAAAGTGGACAAACCGAACTCGATTTCCCATTTTTGTTACCGCCACCTGCGAGTTCAGCCGCTTTGACGACCCGTGGCATATTTCGGCCGGCGAGGAGGTTTTGTTTCTCGAAAAAGGCGGCGGCATTGCCATGCTTTCCACCACGCGCTTGGTTTACTCCAACGCCAACGCCGAGCTGAACAGAGAATTTATTCAGCAGTTTTTTAAAAAAGATGAGAGCGGAAAAAATTACCGCTTGGGCGAAATCGTGCGGCGCACCAAAAACAACACCGCCACGGGCATCAACCAGCTCAACTTTTCGCTGCTGGGCGACCCTGCGCTCAAAATAAATTTTGCAACGCTTACCGCAAAAACCGATTCGGTAAACAATAAAACCATTGACACGCTACGCGCGCTGGAAAGAAGCAGCATTAGCGGAACGGTAGAAGGCAGCGCAAACGATACGCTTGTGGTAACCGTTTTTGACAAAGAGCAACGCAAGCAAACCCTGGGCAACAGCGGCGTGCCCTTTGCCTACCGTGCGCAAACCAACACCATTTATAAGGGAAAAGTTACTACAAAAAACGGACTATTTTCAGCAAAATTTATTGTGCCGCAGGATATTTTACCCGAAGTAGGAAAGGGAAAAATTACCTACGCAGGCAAAGCCGGAGGCAGCTTGGTAGCCGGCAGCACGCCGGTACTTGTAGGCGGCGTTTCGGCCAATCCTGTGGTAGATAGCGCGCCGCCAACCCTGCGTATTTATATGAACAGCGAGCGCTGGGTGCCGGGCGGCACGGTAAACGAATCGCCCACGCTGGTGGCGCTCATAGCCGACAGCAGCGGCGTAAACACTACCGGCAACGGCGTGGGGCGCGACATTACGCTGCGGCTGCACCCCGCAGGAAAAACCTACACGCTCAACAGCTACTACACCGCCGCGCCCGACAGCTACACGCAGGGGCGCATCGAATTTCCCATTCCGCCGCTTGCGCAAGGACTGCACACCGCCACGCTAAAAGTGTGGGACGCGGCCAACAACTCCGCCGAGCAAAGCGTAGAAATGGTGGTGGCCAACGAAGAAAAATTTACCATCAACCGACTATTAAACTACCCCAACCCGTTTACACAAAAAACTGCCTTCTTTTTTGAGCACAACCGCCCCTACGTTGGCATGGAAGCGCTCATTCAGGTGTTTACCATTACCGGAAAGTTGGTAAAAACCATTCGGCACACCATACCCGAAGGCAGCGCGCTGCGCAGCGCACCCATTGAGTGGGACGGCCGCGATGACTACGGCGGAAAATTGGGGCGCGGAACTTACCTGTACAAAGCTAAAGTTCGTTGTAGCAACGGCGAAATCACCGAGAAGCTTGAAAAGTTAGTCATTTTAAATTAACTTTGCTTGGCGCAAAAAAATGCCAACCATTTTCAATGCTACAAAATACGTTCAAACTCCGCATATTTCTTCTTTTTTGGGCAGTAAACCTGTTGCCTCTTTGCGCCGCTGCGCAGGGCATGAAGAAAACCCACAACCCCATACAGGTCGCCGTTCCCATACTCAACGTAGCCCCCGATGCCCGCGGCGCTAGCATGGGCGACATGGGCGTGGCTACCAGCCCCGATGTAAATTCGCAGCACTGGAACGCCGCAAAGTACCCCTTTGCCCTGCCCAAAATGGGCGTAGGCCTATCGTACGTGCCGTGGTTGGCAGGCTTGGTAAGTGATGTGAGCGTTGTGTACCTCAGCTACTTCAACCGTGTGGATAACAACCAAAGCGTGAGCGGCTCCATTCGCTACTTTCGCTTAGGCGAAATGGCCATTGTGGACGACCAGGGTATTCAGTTAGAAAACGTAAACCCCTATGAATGTTCTATTGATGTGGCCTATGCGCGCAAATTCGGCGAGCACCTTAGCGGCTCGCTAACCCTGCGCTACATTCGCTCCGACCTTACCGGCGGCTTTTACGCAGCTGGTTTGGGTTGGGGCAGCGTTGGCGGCCTTTCTCCAGCCAACGGCTTTGGCGCCGATGTTGGCATGTACTACCAAAACGAGCACGTAGGAAACAGCTACGGCCTTGGCTGGACAATTAGCAATATGGGTACAAAAGTTTCGTACTCCGAAAATGCTGAAAAATACTCGCTACCCACCAACCTGCGCGTTGGCGGTCGATATACGTACAATGTTGATGAGCAAAACAGCTTTACCGGCGGCTTGGAGCTAAGCAAACTCTTAGTTCCCACTCCGCCCGAAATCGATGGCAACAGAGCTATTCTGATGGGCATGGACAACAACGTAAGCGTGGTGGAGGGCATGATACAATCCTTTTACGATGCTCCCTACGGTGCCGGCGAGGAGTTGAGCGAAGTTATGTTTGGCTTTGGCGTAGAGTACGCCTACAACAATGCGTTTTTTGCTCGTGGCGGCTACTTTCACGACTCCAAGCGCAAGGGCAACCGCCGCTACCTTACCTTTGGCGCAGGCATCAAGTACACCTTTCTTACCTTAGACCTTTCGTACCTGTACCCCTTTACCACCAACGACCCGCTGTCGAACACGCTCCGCGTTTCGCTGCTATTCGACCTCAACGTGCAGCGCGTGCGAAGCGGCGTAAATTCTTCTCGGGAATAAAAAAAATGGGCTGCAACTTTCGCATAGGTAACGGCTACGATGTGCACCGCTTAGCCGAAGGATTGCCGCTGTGGCTTGGCGGCATTGAGGTGGCGCACAGCAAGGGCTGCGTAGCCCACTCCGATGGCGATGTGCTCATTCACGCCCTGTGCGATGCGCTTTTGGGCGCAGCCAACCTGCGCGACATAGGCCACCACTTTCCCGACAACGATGCGGCGTACAAAAATATTGACAGCAAAATTTTGCTGCAAAAAGTAATGGACTTGCTCCGCAAAAAAGGCTACGAATTAGTCAACGCCGACATAACGCTTATTTTGCAACGACCTAAAATTCAATCATTTATAGAAAAAATGCAGCAGCGCCTATCCGCCGTAATGCAGGTAAGCCAAGAGCAAATCAGCCTTAAGGCCACCACCTCCGAAGGCATTGGGTTTGTTGGGCGCGAAGAAGGCGTAGCCGCCTACGCCACCGTGCTGGTAGAAAAGGTCAAGGGTTCTTAGAGCACACTATTCCGAATTATTTTCCTACCTTTGCGCCGTATTTACCCTTGGGGCTGCTTGGTTTTGACAGCAAGATGACTTGAGGCGTAAGCATGCCGAGCGTTGTACGGAAGCTCGATAATATCAACGTGCAAGCCGTAACT
>JAITVR010000047.1 GCA_031285695.1 Prevotellaceae bacterium | reverse complement strand
TACAAAGGCGCCGCCCTTGCCCGGCTTTACGTGCTGAAACCAAACGATGGAGCACGGTTTGCTGTTGTGGGTAATGCACAAACCGTTGCGAAAATCTGCTGTTGTTGCCATGCTGTTGTTTTTTTGTTAAGGTACAAAGATAAGAATTTTAGGTTAAAAAGGAAAAAGTAAGCAAAAATGCTCAGTATATATACTAAATTAACAGCGTTAACACATCTTGGCAAATGTTAACATAAAAGCGAGCATAAAGCGATAAAGCAACCCTACAAAAGTAGGGTTGCTTTATCGCTTTATTTATTTACTTAAAAAAACATTTCAAAAAAATGAAGAAATCAGTTTTGGCGCTGCTACTTGCAGCAGGCGTAGTGGTAGCAGTAGCTGCGTGCAGCAAAGAAAAAACCGACTTTGAAAAAGGACAAGACAAAGGCAAGGAATACTGCGACTGCTATAATGCAGCAACTGGTTTAGATGCTATGAATTGCGCCCTCATGGCAATTGAAGTTGCAGATGAAAGCGATGAGTACCTAAGAGGTTTTGCCGCTGGTTCAGCAGGATGTGGTGATGATGAATAGTTGAATTCATACTAAGCAAATACAAACGGCTGCTCATTTTGAGCAGCCGTTTGTATTTAGTATTTTTCGTTGATTTCCGTGATTTGCTTTTTTAAAATCGGAAGGTCATTTTTTACCACATTCCACACCTCGCTATCTTCAGCATGGTAGTAGCCGTGTACTAAAATATGCCGCATGGCAATTATCTTTTTCCATGCTACATTGGAATGCTGTTCGCGAAATTCATGGGTTAACTTATAGCTTGCCTCACCAATAATTTCAACGCACTTTACAACGGCATATCGACACATGACGTTGTTTTTATACTCGTCAAAATCAATACTGTTTGTAAACTCAAAGGCTCTTTCTATCGAATCAAGAATGTGCTCTAACCTGCCCTTGTCTCTAATTTGCTCTCTCATACACCAAAATTTTATCGTGCTCCACCGATTCTTGCGCAAACTTATATAGCGTTCCTTCAGGTACTATATCAACCTTTTTGTGCAGCAAATCTTCAAGGTCACACATAATTCCTGCATGGTCTAACAATGAAATTTTTGCATTTTTGGTAAAGCGCACAAGAATGTCCACATCGCTTTTGCGCGTTTCTTCGCCGCGCGCATACGAGCCAAAAACCCACGCCTTTTCCACCGGGTAGGCGGGAAAAAACGCTTGCAGCTTATCGAGTATAGCTTGTTTCATAGGTGGCGCAATAAAAACCTCATTGTACAAATATAGCAAATAAATTTAAAAATCCTGTTTTTTTCCTAACTTTGTAAGTTATAAAAATCTACAAAAAAATGTACAGAACACACACCTGCGGCGAGCTTCGCCTTTCACACGTTTCACAAAAAGTAACCCTTGCCGGCTGGGTGCAGCGCGTGCGCAAGCTGGGCGGCATGACTTTTATTGATTTGCGCGACCGCTACGGCATTACGCAGCTGGCGGTTGACGAAAAAAACGCGGAGGAAGTTCGTGCTGAGGTAGAAAAATTGGGGCGCGAATTTGTGGTGAAAGTTGAGGGAAAAGTTGTTGAGCGCGCCAGCAAAAACGCCAAAATTCCTACCGGCGAAGTGGAAATCAACATCGAAAAGTTGACCATTCTCAACGCCTCCGATACGCCGCCCTTTACCATTGAGGACGAAAGCGATGGCGGCGAAGAGCTGCGCGCCAAGTATCGCTACTTGGATTTGCGCCGCAATCCCGTAAAAAACGCGCTGATGCTGCGCCACCGCGTAGCGCAGGAAACGCGCAGATTTCTCGATGCGCAAGATTTTTTGGAAATCGAAACGCCGTTTTTGATAAAATCAACGCCCGAAGGCGCACGCGATTTTGTGGTGCCTTCGCGCGTGCACCATGGCGAGTTTTACGCGCTGCCGCAAAGTCCCCAAACCTTCAAGCAGCTGCTCATGGTGGCCGGCTACGACCGCTACTTTCAAATTGTGCGCTGCTTCCGCGATGAGGATTTGCGCGCCGACCGTCAACCCGAATTTACGCAAATAGACTGCGAAATGGCATTTGTGGAAAGACAAGATATTCTTGACACTTTCGGTGGATTGATGAAGCATCTTTTCAAAAACGTGCTTGATGTAACCTTTGACAACGTGCCCTTTATGACCTACGCCGACGCCATGCGCGACTACGGCTGCGATAAGCCCGACATACGTTTTGGCATGAAAATAAAGGAGCTAAATCAGCTGGTGCAGGGCAAAAATTTTGCAGTGTTCGATAGCGCGGCGTACATTGGTGGCATTTGCGCCGAGGGCTGCGCCGACTACACGCGCAAGCAGCTGGACGAGCTTACCGAATGGGTAAAGCGTCCGCAAATTGGCGCAAAAGGTTTGGTGTATATTCGCCTCACGGCAGAGGGCGTAAAGTCAAGCGTGGACAAGTTTTACACGCCCGAAGAGCTGCAAAAAATTGCTGCCGAATTTGGCGCAAAGCAGGGCGATTTGATTTTAATTTTGGCTGGCGCAAAAAAGCAAACCTTGAACGCGCTGTGCGAGCTGCGCCTCGAAATGGGCAACCGCCTTGGTTTGCGCAAGCGCGGCGAATTTGCTCCGCTGTGGGTTATTGATTTTCCGCTGCTGGAGTGGGACGATGAAACGCAGCGTTTTTACGCCATGCACCACCCCTTCACCTCGCCGCAGCCCGAAGATATGGCAAAATTTATGAGCGGAACGAAGGAGGAGCTGGAAGCCGTGCGCGCCAACGCCTACGATTTTGTGATGAACGGCGTGGAGCTCGGCGGCGGCTCTATCCGCATTTTCGACGCCAAAATTCAGCAGCAAATGTTTAAGGTGCTGGGCTTTTCGGCAGAAGATGCAGAAAGCAGGTTCGGCTTCCTTACTAACGCCTTTAAGTTTGGCGCGCCACCGCACGGCGGCATTGCCTTTGGCTTCGACCGCCTGTGCGCCATGTTTGGCGGCAGCGACAGCATTCGCGACTACATTGCCTTCCCAAAAAATAACGCCGGAAGAGATGTGATGATTGACTCGCCTTCGCAAATTGACGATACGCAGCTGAAGGAGCTGAGCATTGAAATAGCAAAGGAAAAGTAGATAAAATGATAAATAGATAAAGGGATAAAATTTATCTATTTATTAAAAAATAGAATAGTATGGAGCTAATCACACTTGACGATGTAAACAATAAAATCATTACCATTCGTAATGAGCACGTTCTTTTGGATAGCGATGTGGCGGTGCTTTACGGCGTGGAAACGCGCGACATCAACAAATCCGTCAAAAATAACCCCGATAAATTTCCGAAAGGATATATTATTGAGGTTAATAATGAGGAGTTTGCAAATTTGCGGTGGAAATTTTCCACCGCAAATTTGAGCAAAACACGAGTGCTCCCCAAAGCCTTTACCGAAAAAGGCTTATACATGCTTGCTACAATTCTAAAGAGCAAGCAAGCCGTGCAAACCACCATTGCCATTATTGAGGCGTTTACAAAAATGCGCGAGGTGTCGCGCTCAATGGTGGAGCTGATGCAAAACCACGAAAATGTAGAAAAACAGCAAGCGCTAATGAAAAAAGGCGGCGAACTTTTGGACGTAATTATTGGCGACGAATTGGATAAAATAGATACCGAAACCAGCTTTGAGCTCAACCTTGCCGCATTCAAAATTAAGCATACCATAAAGCGTAGTAGGAATCCAAAAAATTAGAAGAAGTTAGTCAAAAAATATTTTGTCCGCTAATTTAAAAATAAAACCCGACCCCGTTCACGAGCTTATCAAGTCGATGAGCAAGGCTGAGAAGCGCTCTTTTCGGCTGTACGCCACGCGCATTGATGAGAGCAAAAACGCCATGTTCATCGCGCTTTTTGATGCAATGGACGAGCTGCCGGTTTTTGACGAGGCAAAAATTTTGAAAAAAAGCGGCGTGCCAAAAGCGCAGCTGGCCAACGTAAAAAGCTACCTTTACCATCAGCTGCTCACCAGCCTGCGCCAAAGCGGCGTGGATACCTACGATGATGTTTCGCTGCGCGAGCAGCTGGATTTTGCGCGCATTCTTTACGCCAAGGGAATGTACAAGCAAAGCCTCAAAATTCTTGACCGCGCCAAGCTGCAGGCCATGGAAAAATTGCAGTTTACCACCGCGTTGGAAATTGTGGAGTTTGAAAAATTAATCGAGTCGCAGTTCATTACGCGCAGCACCACCACTCGCGCCGACGACCTTACGGGCGAGGTGCAGCAGCTGAGCTACACCATTCAAAAAGCCAACGAATTTTCCAACCTTGCCATTCAGCTGTACGCGCTGTACCTCAAGCGCGGACACGTGCGCAACCGCAACGATATTGTTTTTGTCGAAGATTTTTTTGCAAAAAACCGTCCAAAGTTTGACCCGCGAAATCAGGGCGTGTACGAGCTGCTGTACATGAATTTGTCGAGCTACTGGTACAGCTACATCATGCAGGATTTTGTGGCCTGCTACCGCCACACGCAGCACAATGTTGACCTGTTCAACAAGCACCCCATGCTGAAGCGCAGCCTGCCCGATTTGTACTTCAAGTCGTTTAACTATTTGTTAGAAAGCCTATTCTATCTTCGTCATTACACAAAATTCGAGGCGGTGCTGAGCGAGTTGCATGAGGAAATTGCGGAGCAAAAAAACATTCAAAACCAAAACGCCGAAATTCTTGCGCGCTCATTTTACTACGCCAACCGCCTCAACCTGCACTTCATGGACGGCATGTTCAGCAGCGGCTTAGAGGTGGTTCCGGAGCTGCTGGATTTTATCGAAAAAAATCAGAATAAAATTGACCAGCACCACATTTTGGTGTTTTACTACAAAATTGCGAGCCTGTACTTTGGCAACGGCGATGCCAAAAAATCCATCTCCTTTCTCAACAAAATAATTGACACGCGTGACGAAGATGTGCGCTCTGATTTACAATGCTTTTCGCGCATTTTGCGCTTGGTAGCCTCGTACGAAAGCGGCGACGATTTTATGATGGAGTACCAAATAAAATCAACGCACCGTTTTTTGGTAAAAATGAACGACTTGAACGTGGTGCAAAAAGAAATGTTGGCGTTCCTCGGCAAGCTCGACACCTTTTACCGCAGCGACATCAACGAGCTCTTTCGCAAGCTGTACGAAAAGCTGCTGCCCTACGAAAGTTTGCCCTACGAAAAGCGTCCGTTCCTGTACTTAGACCTCATTTCGTGGCTCGAAAGTAAGATGAAAAACGTGAGCGTGCAGGAAATTATAAGGCAAAAATTTTTACAAAAAAATAGCGCCTCACAAGCTTTACTGGGAATATAATTTTACCTTTTATCTCTTTTTTGTTTGGCAAAAGTTGTAATATATACCGACGGCGCAGCGCGCGGAAACCCCGGCCCGGGCGGCTACGGCGCAGTGCTCATTTCGGGCGAGCACCGCAAGGAATTGTCCGAAGGATTTGCGCTAACCACCAACAATCGCATGGAGCTGCTTGCCGTAATTATGGGTTTAGAAGCGCTGAAAAATGACGGCTGCGAGGTTACCATTTACTCCGATTCCAAGTACGTGGTGGAGGCGGTTGAAAAGCGTTGGGTATTTTCATGGGCCTCAACTCCCAACTTCAAAAACAAAAAAAATCCCGACCTTTGGCTGCGATTTTTAAAAGTATATCGGCGGCACAGCGTAAAGTTTATTTGGGTAAAAGGCCACGCCGGCAACCCCAACAACGAGCGCTGCGATGCGCTGGCGGTAGCGGCAAGCATGCAGCCAAACTTGCCAAAGGATAAGGGATACAGAGGGGAAGAAAACACAAAGTTAATGTAAAAACGGCAAGCAATTTTGATACTACTTTCACCCCATAATTTTTCCGACTACGAGCTAATCGATTGCGGCAACTTTGAAAAGTTGGAGCGCTTTGGCAAGTACGTTACGCGCCGCCCCGAGCCCAAAGCCGTGTGGCTGCCATCGCTGCCCGAAGGCGAATGGCGCAAGCTGGCGCACGCTACCTTTAAGCACGAAAAAGGCGCTGCCAGCAATCCCGACGAGCGCGGCACGTGGACCAAGCGCGCCGAAATGCCCGACCGCTGGATAGTAAATTACAAGCACAACGGCTTGGACATAAAGCTGCGCTTGGGGTTAACCTCGTTCAAGCACGTAGGCATTTTTCCCGAGCAGGCGTCGAACTGGGATTTTATTTACAGCGCAGCAAAAAACTTTAAAAAGCGCGATGCAAAAGTGCTCAATTTATTTGCCTACACCGGCGGCGCATCGCTGGCAGCGCGCGCTGCCGGAGCCGATGTAACGCACTTAGATTCCATTAAGCAAACCGTAACCTGGGCCAACGAAAACCAGCAGGTAAGCGGGCTCTACGGCATTCGGTGGCTGGTGGACGATGCGCTAAAATACGTGCAGCGACAGGTTCGCCGCGGAACAAAATTCAGCGGAATAATTTTAGACCCGCCGGCTTACGGTCGCGGCCCCGATGGCGAGCGTTGGCTGCTCAGCGAGGGCATTTTGGAGCTGCTTAGCGGAGTAGAAAAAATGCTCGAAAGTAAAGACTCATTTTTGGTGCTAAACCTATACGCGCTGGGCTTTTCGTCGGTGGTGTGCGACACGCTGGTGAGGAGCGTTTTTGGCGACCCCAAGCAGCGCGAAAGCGGTGAATTAATTTTGGAAGATAAGTTTGGAAAAAAGCTTCCGCTGAG
>JAITVR010000240.1 GCA_031285695.1 Prevotellaceae bacterium | reverse complement strand
ATGAGCATGAGGAAAAAAATGTTGAACCAACCGTAGGCGCTGGTAAACAAGCCGTAATCATCGCTGCCCCAGCCGAGTTCGCTTTCGAGCATGGGCTTGAGCGGTGCCATCACATCGGTAAAAAAGTACCCGCAAAACATGGTTACGGATACAATTGCCAACGCTGCCCAGCGCGCCCATTTTGACTGACTTAAAAGTTTCTGCATGAATTGTGTTTTGCAAGCCGCAAAAATACGAATTTTTTCCTATTTTTGTACCCTTTTACAATCTAAATTAAAACGAAGAGAAATTGGATAAATTTGGCGTAATTTTTGACATGGACGGCACCATGATTGACAACATGCCGTATCACAACGCTGCTTTTGTGGAGCTGCACAAGCGTTACAACGTACCCATGGCGGACGATTTTTTGCCCCGCACAAGCGGCAAAACCAACAACGACATCATGCCCATGATTTTTGGCAAAGATATTTCTACGGAAAGAATTGCGGAGTTGGCGCACGAAAAAGAATCGCTTTATCGCGAACTTTACCGCCCACAACTTAAGCTGGTAAATGGTTTGCGCGAATTGTTGGAGGAAATTAAAGCCGCCGGAATTCCCATGTGCGTAGGCTCCTCGGCGCCCGATGAAAACATAGATTTTGTGCTCGACGGATTGAACATTCGCAGCTACTTTACGGCGGTAATTAACTCGTCGCAAATAACGCAGGGCAAGCCGCACCCCGAGGTTTTTTTGAAGGCAGCAGCGGCCATGAACCTCACGCCCGAGCAGTGCGTGGTGGTGGAAGATGCGGTGCTGGGCGTTGAGGCTGCGCGCAATGCAGGCATGGCGGTTATGGCCATTTCAACCATTATGCCGCCCGAGCGCCTGCAGCAGGCCGATATGGTAATTAAAGATTTTACCGAGGTAAACATTTATACGTTTGAAAATCTACTAAACTAACAGATTAATGGATAATGGACAATTGATAATGGATAATTATCCACAATTCATTGTCAATTGTTCATTGTCAATTGTCCATTATTATGAAATTAACCATTCCCGCAGGCTACGAGCCGCTGCTTGACCTCAAGCAAACCGAGCAGGCCATTAAGTTGGTAAAGGATACTTTTCAGCAGGCGCTGAGCTCCAATCTTTGCCTTCGCCGCGTTACTGCGCCGCTCTTTGTGCTGCGCGGCACGGGGCTCAACGATGACTTGAGCGGCGTGGAGCGTGCCGTATCTTTTCCCATAAAAGATATGGGCGAAGCGCAGGCCGAAATTGTGCACTCGCTGGCCAAGTGGAAGCGCACAGCCCTTGCGGATTACGACATTCAAAAAGGTTTTGGCTTGTACACCGATATGAACGCCATTCGCGCCGATGAGGAGCTGGACAACACGCACTCGCTGTACGTTGACCAGTGGGATTGGGAGCTGCACATTGGCGAAGAGCAGCGCACCGTAACGTTTTTGAAGCAAATAGTTGAAAAAATTTACGCCGCGTTTTTGCAAACGGAGTTTGTGATTTACGAATCGTACCCTGCGCTAAAACCAATGCTGCCAAAGAAAATAACCTTTTTGCACTCCGAAGAGTTGCTGCAAATGTACCCGAATTTATCGGCCAAAGAGCGCGAAAATAAAATTACCGAAAAGCACGGAGCCGTTTTCCTCATTGGCATTGGCGATGTGCTGAGCAACGGCGAAAAGCACGATGGCCGCGCGCCCGATTACGACGATTGGACAACGCCCGGTGAGAATGGCTACAACGGTTTGAACGGCGATATGCTGCTTTGGAACCCCATTTTAAAATCGGCGTTTGAAATTTCTTCCATGGGCATTCGCGTTGATAAAAGGGCACTTTTGCACCAGCTAAAAATTACGGGGCAAGAAAAACGTTTAGAATTATTTTTTCATAAACGCTTGATTGTCAATGAGTTGCCACTATCTGCGGGAGGTGGAATTGGGCAGTCGCGGCTGTGCATGTTCTTTTTGCACAAGGCGCATGTGGGCGAAGTGCAGTCCAGCATTTGGCCCGATGAAATGAGGAAAAAGTGCCGCGAAAACAAAATTTATTTGGTGTAAAATTATTTTGGACAAAAGAGCAAAGGACAAAAAGAACAAAGACTAAGCACAAATTTCACTATTTGTCCTTGCTCTTTTTGTCCTTTATCTTTTGTCTTCGTTAAAATAAATGTCCTCATTTTCCTCTACTCTCATTGCTTGGTACGAGCCCAACAAGCGCGATTTGCCTTGGCGCAAAACCCGCGACCCGTATGCCATTTGGGTGTCCGAAGTTATTTTGCAGCAAACGCGCGTGGCGCAAGGCTTGGACTACTACCACCGTTTTCTCCAAAATTTTCCCACCATACAAAGCTTAGCCGCCGCTCCGCTCGACGATGTGATGAAAACCTGGCAGGGCTTGGGCTACTACACGCGTGCGCGCAACATGCACGCCGCTGCGCAGCAGGTGGTAAATGATTTTGGCGGAAAATTTCCCAACACCTACGAGGGTTTGCGCACGCTGCGTGGTGTGGGCGATTACACCGCTTCGGCCATTGGCGCCTTCGCCTTCGACATTCCGCGCCCCGCCGTCGATGGCAACGTGTACCGCATTATGGCGCGCATGTTTGGCGTGTTCACACCCATTGATACACCCGCCGGACAAAAGGAATTGTACAGCTTTGCGATGGAAGTTTTGGACAAAAAACGTCCTGCGATTTTTAACCAAGCCATCATGGATTTTGGCGGAACGCTGTGCACGCCAAAAAATCCGGCTTGCGGAAATTGTCCCTTCGTCGATTCGTGCTACGCGTTTCGAAATTCCTGCATAAATCAGCTGCCCGAAAAAAGTAAAAAGATAAAAATTCGCAAGCGCCACTTTACCTACCTTATGGTGCGGTACAAGGATTTTACCTTCATTCATCAGCGCGGCGAAAAAGATATTTGGCACTCGCTGTACGAATTTCCGCTCATTGAAACCGACAAAAAAGCTTCGCTAAAGATGCTTGAAAAAACGCCCGAATGGCGCGAGTGGTTTGGTGCCGAAAATCCAACAGTACTGTACGTTTCGGAAGAGTTGAAGCACGTGCTGAGCCACCAGCATTTATTTGCAAAATTTTATATTTTGGAAGTAAAAAAGCTGCCGTACATGCTTGCGCAAAACTTTTTGCAGGTAAAAACCGACAGCATTTCGGACTACTCCAC
>JAITVR010000239.1 GCA_031285695.1 Prevotellaceae bacterium | reverse complement strand
GACAAATTGGCAGGTTCGACCGCGGTGAGACAGCCCAACCGGCTCCGGCGGCACATTTTACCCAGGTGAAAAAAACGAAGGAGTAGCAGCAGCAGCGAGTTGTTGTTGTTTTGAAAACTTTTAATTTTTGGGGATTTTGATAGCCATGTAAAGCTTTTGCTCACTTTACCCCTGTTGAGCCCGAGGCTCGTCTATTCCTTGCAGGCTCAGCCTGCAAACATAAAAAAAGCCGAGGTGTGAAAACCTCGGCTTTTTTTAGCGCACTGTACGCTTTTTTGCTTAGTAAAACAGCCAATCCACCGTTTCACGTTTTTGTCCGCTGCCGTAACCGGCATCGCGCTGGGTAATGGCTTGGCTGGCGTTAACAAAGCCCAGCACCAGGGCAGCGCCCTTGGCCAGCTCCAGCGTGTTTTCGCCCTTGGCAAAGCGGTAGGTGTGCACGTTTACCGAGGGAAGGCTGTCGGCAGCTATGGCGTTGGCTATGCGCACCTCGGCCTGACCGTGGTCGTTGGCGCTGGCGTTGGTTTCGAGGGTAGGCGGCTGCAGGTAGTCGCGGCTGTTGGAGTTGAGGTAGCCCACCAGCACGTTCACCGGCGTGTCGCAGGTAAAGGTTATGATGGTTTTTTCGTTCAGCTGCGCGTCCATGGGCAGGCGCAGGGCGGTAAGCCCCTTTAGCTCCTCGGCTACATTCTTGATGGTGTAGCTGCGGTCGGCAAATAGCTGCTCGCCTTCGGCCACGGTGTATATCTTAAGGTTTTGGTTGGCCAGGCGCACCCTGCGGCGCTCGAGGGGAGTAACGCTCTCCAGCTTTGCAGCTGTGGGATTTTTCAGCTGGGCAAGGTTCTTTTTAAAGTTTTCCAGCTCGCGCTCGTAGTGGGGCAGCATTTCGGCCCAGGTCTTATTTTTGCCATCGTCGCCGCCAATGGGTACGCGGCGCTGCTTGGTTTGCATGCTGTTGGCGTAAAGGTAGGTGTCGTTGGTAAACTCCACCAAGCTACGCCAGTGCTCCAAGCTCTTTTCGAGGTAGGGCAAGGCGGCGTCCAAGTCGGCAATATCGCTAGAGTACTGGTAGCGCAGCACGTGCGCGCCGGCTTTTACCTTTTGGTCAAAAAAGTTGGCAAAGGCGCGGTAGCAGTACATGTCATTTTTGAGGCGCGAAAATTCGGCATCGTTTTTGGTAACGTGCTTGGCTGCTTTTTCAATGGCTGCGGTGGCTTTGCGACCGTGCTCTACCACCTCGTCAATAATTTGCATGGGAGTTTCGCCTACGTGGGGCTCTTTTTTCCACTCGCGCTCAGCCCACTCTATCAACTTTTCGCCCTCGGGGCCGCACGATTCGTAAAAGCCCGGGTAAATGCGGAACTTGTACGGATTTACCAGCTGCGACATGAACATGCCGAGCAGCAACGTTTGGCGGTTACCCTCGGTAATACCAAAGCGGCGCAATAATTTCGGGGCAATTTCGCCGCTCTCGTCGTAGGCTTCTTTTACCTTTAGACCGTACTTTCCACAGCCGTAAAAATCGCCCAGCTCCTTTGTCCAGTACTTGGTTTCGCCGCGCGGGTCGAGCTTTGAGTTCCATGCGTAGCGTGCCCAAGTGCTGTACCAAATCCAGTCGCGCTCCATTTCGAGCAGGCGCGGCGAGCCCTTATCGGCCGTGTAGGGCCAGTCCCAGTACGAGGCTTGCGGGTACAGGTGCAGCCCGTTGGCGCCGTGCGCTTCGTGCATGGCAATTACCGTTTTGCGAATAAACTCGGGCGAGCCGTAGCGGAATGGCTCAAGGTTGGCCAGTATGTGTACGTTGTCAATATGTACCGAACCGAGCTCGCTCAGCGCCTTGTGCGTAGCGCCCCAGGGGCCGCGCGGCTGGTAGGTGGTAAGCGATTCGCCCGTGTACTTGTTCATGGTGTACAGGTTTTTGTAAATGGGCAGCGCGGCGTCCATCACCATCTTGCAGTTGGTATCGTGGGCGCGCAGCAAAATGGGCGGTTCGTCCGTGCGGCCAAGCTGCGCCAAACCGTCTTTTACGCCGGGAATAATGGTTTTGGTAAACCATTCCACATCATCTTCGTGAGTATCCATAGCTTCGCCCAAGCAAACCAGCAGGCCCACGTTGGGATATTTTTCGATAAACGCTGCAATGGATTTGCGTGTGTAATCGGCAATGAGTGGCGTGATGGGGCGGCTGCGGTCCTGCGTTTTGATGTGGTGCTTTTCGGCAAAGGGTTTTGATAGAAGAATGTTGTAAAACATTTGTATTACAAAAATGCCGCGCTTGTTGGCCTCTGCCGTTAGGAAGCCAAATATTTCCTCGTTTTTCTTAAACGTTTCTTCGCTTACCTCAAGCGCGTAGGGGTACTCCTTCAGCTTTACGAGCGAGGCAAAGGGGTGCCCATTCCACAGGTAGAGCGAGTTCATGCGGTTATCCACCAGCATGTCGAGGTATTTTACCCAAAGATTTTTATCGTAAAACCACGGAAAAGTTTCGGGCGTGTACGGGTACTCGTACACCGTGCGGCCGGGCAGGTACACGGGTTTTTGTACGCCAATGCAGGCACCGCGCAGCACCATTTCGGGCTGGTCGGTTACGTCAATGCTGTGGGGCAGCTTACCGTTGCGCTTTACGCGGTTGGCAATTTCAATGCAGCCGTACAGCGCACCCGAGGCATCGGCGCCGCCAATGAGCAGCGCGTTCTTGCTGCTTTTGGCCACAAAGCCCTCCTTGCCCGGCTGCCCGCTTAGCGCAACGCCCAGCTCCGAGGCTTGCAGCTGAAAGAATTCGCTGCCCAGCTCGTCCACCACAATGCGGTAGAACTTTTTCTCCTCACTTTCGGCAGCGTTGATGCTAACCTGGTAGCCATTTTCCTTCAAAATGCCGGCGAGCCGCTCTGCGCCAAACTCAGCGCGCACCGAAGGTTTTTCGCCTATCACAATGTTGATGGGCTGCTCTTTGCTGCCACC
>JAITVR010000207.1 GCA_031285695.1 Prevotellaceae bacterium | reverse complement strand
AATTTTGTAGCCTACAAACACCGCCATGTTAATGGCAATGACGCCCGGCATGGCCTGCGTAACGGCAAGCAGGTCTAAAAAATCGTGCCGCGCAATCCACTTTTTGCGGTCAACAACCTCTCGCTCCACCAGCGGAATCATAGCATATCCGCCGCCCAGCGTAAAGGCACCAATTTTGAGAAAGGTAAAAAATATGTCGAAGTAAATTTTCATGCCTTGAGCATAATCTGTGAAAGACAAAGATAGTAATTAAGGCGTACGCATGATAAAAATTATGTTTTTTGATAATTTTAAATATTTGACATTTAAGGATTTATATATTTAAGGATTAAAAAATATTGCTGATTTTTTGCAAAATCAAATAAAAACTATTTACCTTTGTACCATAAAATTTCACTGAAATGAGCAAGTTTTTATTTAGCAACGGTTGGTGGCGCTTACGAAATCAAGTTCGTGAGTAGCGTTGCCGTTGGTGTAAGTAAAGGCTAATAAAATCATAAAACCAAAAAGGCTTGTCGAACTCACGACAGGCCTTTTTTTTATTTTCAACATCAAACAAAAACATAAAAATATCATGAGCTTTTCTATTGACGAAAATGGCTACTACGGCAGGTTTGGCGGCGCGTACATTCCCGAAATTTTGCAAAAGAATTTTGAGCTGCTGCAAAAAAATTACTTAGCCATCATTGGCGATGAGGGTTTTCAAAAGGAGTTCCACGCGCTGCTGAAGGATTACGTTGGCCGCCCGTCGCCGCTGTACCTTGCCGGGCGGCTGTCCGAGGCGGTGGGCGCACGGGTGTACCTCAAGCGCGAGGATTTGAACCACACGGGTTCGCACAAAATAACCAACTGCATAGGGCAAATACTGGTGGCCAAGCGCATGGGCAAAACCCGCATTTTGGCAGAAACCGGCGCGGGGCAGCACGGCGTGGCTACGGCCACCGTGTGCGCGCTCATGAACATGGATTGCACGGTGTATATGGGCGAAACCGATGTAAAGCGGCAGCACCTCAACGTGCAAAAAATGCAAATGCTGGGTGCCAAGGTGGTGCCGGTTACCTCGGGCAACAAAACGCTGAAGGACGCTACCAACGAGGCTTTTCGCGACTGGTGCAACCACCCTGCCGACACGTTTTACATCATCGGCTCGGTGGTGGGCGCGCACCCTTACCCCGACATGGTGGCGCGGCTGCAATCCATCATCAGCGAGGAAATACAGGCGCAGCTGCAGGAGAGCGAAGGTCGTAATTACCCCGACTACTTGGTGGCCTGCGTGGGCGGCGGCAGCAACGCCGCAGGAACTTTTTACCACTACTTGAATAATGACCGCGTGCAGCTTGTTGCTGCCGAGGCGGCAGGCTTGGGCGTTGACTCCGGCGAGTCGGCGGCCACCATTCACTTGGGCAGCGAGGGCGTGCTGCACGGCAGCCGCACGCTGGTAATGCAAACCAGTGATGGGCAGGTAATCGAGCCCTACTCCATTTCGGCGGGCTTGGATTATCCGGGCATTGGTCCGCTGCACGCACACCTTGCAAAAAGCGGTAGAGCACAAGTAATTCCTATTACCGATGATGATGCGCTGGCGGCAGCCTTTGAGCTGACAAAGCTGGAGGGTATTATTCCCGCCATTGAAAGTGCGCATGCGCTGGCGGCGCTGCACAAAATGCAATTTAAGCCAACCGACGTGGTGGTGTGCACCGTATCGGGGCGTGGCGATAAGGATATGCCTACCTACTTAGAGCATTTTGAAAAATTTTAGTTGTAACATAAAATGAAAACAACAACGCTAACCGTACGCACCAAAACTTTGCTTGGCGACCTGCAAACGCCCATTGGTATTTACCTTAAGGTGCGCGATTTGTACGAAAATTCGGTGCTGCTCGAAAGCTCGGACTACAATACCGCAGCCAACAGCAACTCCTACATTGCCTTTTCGCCCATTGCCTCGTACAAGGTGAAGGATAACGAAATTGCCATGCGCTACCCCGATGGAACGGAGGAGCAGCTAAAGGTTGAAAATAAAAATACCGTACCCGATTCTTTTAATGCATTTATTAATTCTTTTAGCATTTCTGCGGAGCAAAAAAAGGTCGGCGCAAACGGATTTTTTGGCTACACTTCGTACGATGCAGTAAAGTATTTTGAAGATGTTGAGCTGACCACTCCTAAAATGGAGGAAAACGATGTCCCCGAAATTCAGTACGTTTTGTACAAGTACATTGTTGCAATGAACATGTTTAAAAACGAAATAAGCATTACTGAAAACCTAACGGAAGGCGAGGAGAGTAAAATAAACGACATCGAAAGTATTTTGGCAAGCCCCAACATCAGCTCGTACTCGTTCACCAAGGTGGGCAAGGAATCGTCCGACATTACCGATGAGGATTTTCTCCAAATGGTGGCGCGCGGCAAGCGGCACTGTCTTTGTGGTGATGTGCAGCAAATCGTGCTGTCGCGCCGCTTCAAGCAGTCCTACCATGGCGACGATATTATGCTGTACCGCACGTTGCGCTCCATCAATCCTTCGCCGTACTTGTTTTACTTTGACTTTGGCTCATTCCGTATTTTTGGCTCCTCGCCCGAGGCGCACCTCAAGCTAAAGGACGGTCGCGCCTACATAACACCTATTGCAGGTACGTTTCGTCGCACAGGTAATGACGACAAAGACCGCGAGCTTGCCGAAGCCCTACGCCGCGACCCTAAGGAAAATGCAGAACACGAGATGTTGGTTAACTTGGTGCTCCAAGAACTTAGCCGCAATACCCGTGATGTGAAGTTAGAATCATTTCGCTCGGTACAGTACTACTCGCACGTGCTGCACTTGGTGTCGGTGGTAAGCGGTAAGCTGCCCGAAAATGCCAACGCAATAAAACTGCTTGCCGATACCTTTCCTGCGGGAACGCTATCGGGTGCACCCAAAGTAAAAGCCTTGCGGCTCATTGACGAAATAGAAACCCATAACCGCGGCGTGTACGGAGGCTGCATTGGCTACATTGGTTTTGACAGAAGCTTTAACCAAGCCATTACCATTCGCTCGTTTTTTAGCAAAAATAACGTGCTGTACTATCAAGCCGGAGCAGGAATAGTGGCGCAGTCGGTGGAGACAAGCGAGCTGCAGGAAGTCAACAACAAGCTTGGCGCGCTGAAAAAAGCCATTGATAGCGCGTGTTAAACAATTTTTAATTTTAGAAAGTGAAAAAATGAAGCAAATATTAACTCGACTATTTGACCACGAAAGCTTGGGGCAGAAAGAAGCAGAGGAGGTGCTGACCAACATTGCCGAAGCAAAGTACAACAGCGAGCAAATAGCCTCCTTTATAACTGTGTACCTCATGCGCCCAATCACCCTGGAGGAGCTGCTCGGATTTCGTAACTCGTTGCTAATCAAATCATTACGAATTGATTTAAGCGAGTACGAGGCCACCGATATTGTGGGCACGGGCGGCGATGGCAAAAACACCTTCAACATATCTACCCTAAGCGGATTTGTGCTTGCTGGCGCGGGATACAAGGTGGTAAAGCACGGCAACTACGGAGCAACCTCGGTAAGCGGCGCCTCGAATGCGCTGGAGTATTTCGGGGCAAAGTTCACCGCCGATGCCTCGCGCATTCGCCGTTCGATTGAGGAAACGGGCTTTGCTTTTTTGCACGCTCCGCTATTCAACCCTGCCATGAAAAACGTTGTGTCCGTGCGCAAGGCGGTGGGCGTTCGCACCTTTTTCAACGTGCTCGGGCCGCTTACCAACCCCGCGCAGCCCAAGTACCAGCTGCTGGGCGTGTACAGCCTGCGCATGCTGCGCTTATACAACTACATTAACCAGCAAATGGGCACGCAGTACACGCTTGTGCACAGCCTCGACGGCTACGATGAGGTGTCGCTGACGGCTGACGCAAAAATTATTTCCAACACGAAGGAGTACATCATTTCGCCGCACGAAATGGGCTTTGAAACCTTGCAAAGCGAGCAGCTGAGCGGCGGCAGCACCGTAGCCCATGCGGCGGATATTTTTGTTCGTGTGCTGAGCAATACCGCCACCGCTGCGCAAAAATCGGTGGTGCTTGCCAACGCTGCCCTTGCCATACAAAACATTCGCCCCAATTGCAGCTTCGACGAGTGCAAGGCGATGGCCGAAAAATCCATTGATTCGGGCAGCGCAAAAAAGCCTTTGAGCAGTGGCTGCATTTAAATTCATAGTCCTTGCTCTTTATAGTCTTTGTTCCTTTAGTCTTTGCTCTTTAAATCTTTTATAGATGAATAATATTTTAGAAAAAATAGTAGCCGATAAGCGGGTAGAAGTGGCGCAGCGCAAAGCTGTGCGCACCATAGCGCAGCTGACCAAGGAAAGTAATTTTGAGCGAAAAACGCTTTCGCTAAAAAGCAGCTTGCGGCAGTCGCAGTCCGGCATTATTGCCGAGTTCAAGCGCAAGTCGCCCTCCAAGGGTTGGATTCACGCCAATGCCGATTTGCCTTCCGTTACTGCGGGCTACAGCGCTGCCGGCGCAAGCGGCATTTCCATTTTGACAGACGAAAAATATTTTGGCGGCACGCCCAACGATTTAATCGCTGCGCGCCCACAGGTTGCTTGCCCCATTTTGCGCAAAGATTTTACGGTGGACGAATATCAAATTTATGAAGCAAAAGCAATGGGCGCCGACTTGGTGCTGCTCATTGCCGCCGCGCTTTCGGTAAAAGAAACCAAAGCCTTTGCCAGCAAGGCGCACGAGCTGGGTTTGGAGGTGCTGCTTGAGGTGCATAGCGAGGAGGAGCTGGCGCATGCCAACGAGTTTGTGGACATGCTCGGCGTGAACAACCGCAACCTAAAAACCTTCACTACCGACGTGCAAATTTCGTTCGACTTAGCCGACAAAATTCCCGCCGATTTTGTAAAGGTAAGCGAGAGCGGAATTTCGCAGCCGCAAACGGTGCTTGAGCTGCGCCGTGCAGGATTTCAGGGCTTTTTGATGGGCGAAAATTTTATGAAGGAAAAAAATCCGGCGCAAGCGCTGAGCAACTTTATTGGGCAAGTAAAATGAGCAGCTTAAAAGTAAAAGTTTGCGGCATGCGCGATGCGCAAAATATCAACGAGGTTGCGGCTTTGCAACCCGACTACATGGGTTTTATTTTTTACGAAAAATCGCCCCGATATGCGCTGCGCAACCCCGATTTTTCGCACTCAATGCTCAACTTTTCATTCTCAGCTGTTGAAAAGGTTGCGGTGTTTGTCAACGAATCGGAGGAAAAAATGCGCGAAATTGCCAACAAATACGGCATTACCACCTTGCAGCTGCACGGCAACGAAACGCCTGCGCAGTGCAGCATTTTGCGCAAGGATTTTACGGTAATCAAAGCATTTTCTATTTCCGAAGCGCAGGATTTTGAAGCCGCGCAGCCGTATAGCGGCTGCTGCGATTTCTTTCTGTTCGACACAAAAACGCAGCAGCATGGCGGCTCCGGAGCAAAATTTGATTGGCTGCTGCTCGAAAATTATCGGGGCACAACACCCTTCTTTTTGAGCGGCGGTATCGACTTGAGCGATGCTGTCGCCATTGCGCAGCTAGCGCACCCGCAGCTGTGGGCGGTGGACATCAACAGCCGATTTGAGCTTACGGCAGGAGCAAAAAATGTAGAAAAAGTAAAGCAATTTATAGAAAAATTAAACTATCATGAACAGAATTAATGAACTTTTTGCGGCCAAGAGCAGCAGCATTCTTTCGGTGTACTTCACGGCCGGCTATCCGCAGCTGAGCAGCACGGAGGAAGTCATTCGCCAGCTATCGAACAAGGGCGTTGACATGATTGAAATCGGCATTCCCTTTTCCGACCTTCTTGCCGACGGCCCCGTAATACAAAACAGCAGCCGAGTGGCGCTGCAAAACGGCATGACGCAACGCCTGCTTTTTGAGCAGCTCAAAAACGTGCGGAAAATTACCAACATTCCGCTTATTTTGATGGGCTACATCAACCCCATTTTGCAGCTCGGATTTGAGGAGTTTTGCAGGCAAGCGCAGTCCGTAGGCATCGATGGATTTATTGTCCCCGACTTGCCTATGAGCGAATACCTGCGCGACTTTCAGCCCATAGCCCGGCGCTACGGATTGGAAAATATTCTGCTCATTACGCCCGAAACGCCTGATGAGCGCATTCGCCTTATCGATGAGCACAGCAACGGATTTATCTACATGGTTTCGTCGGCCTCCACCACCGGCATGCAAAGCTCTTTTTCCGAAGAAAAGGAAAAATATTTTAAGCGAATACAGGACATGAAGCTGAAAAATCCGACCTTAGTCGGCTTTGGTATTTCCAATAAAGAAACCTTCGATAGCGCCTGCCGTTTTTCGCGCGGCGCCATCATTGGCAGCGCATTGGTCAAGGCGCTTGGCGATAGCGCAAGCGTAGAACAGGCGGTGGATAAGTTGCTGGCGGATATTGGGATTTTAGGTTGATTGAAAAGCGGAATTTAAAAAGTTCCGCTTTTTTCGTAGGTCTTATGCCGGTAGATTTTTGCAATTTTGCCACAAAGAGTTAACTTCGCTCTTTGCGTAACATTTAAACTTTAGCAGCGCATGGAAACTGCAGTAAAACTTTTTGAAGAAAAAAAAGTTCGTGCCCACTGGGACGAAGCCACCGAAGAGTGGTATTTTTCGGTAATAGATGTGGTTGAAATTTTAACCGATAGCAGCAACCCCCGCGACTACTGGTTTAAAATGAAGCAGCGCGTCACGCTTGAAGACGGAATTGAACTGTCGACAATTTGTCGACAGTTGAAATTGGTTGCCCCTGACGGAAAAAAACGAGATACCGATTGCGCCAATGTCCGCAGTCTTTTGCGCATCATTCAGTCTATTCCATCGCCTAAGGCTGAGCCGTTTAAGCAGTGGCTAGCAAAGGTGGGCTACGAGCGCATTCAAGAAACCACCGACCCCGAGTACAGCCTCAACCGTGCGCGCGAAAATTGGCAGAAGCTTGGACGAAGCGAAAAGTGGATTCAGCAGCGAATGACCGGGCAGGAAACTCGCAACAAGTTGACCGATTATTGGAAAGAATCCGGCGTTAAGGAGCAAGACGAATTTGCTGCGCTGACCAATATTATTCATCAAGAATGGACGGGCTTAACCGTAAAGGCGCACAAAAATCTGAAAAACTTAAAGACACAAAACCTGCGCGACCACATGAGCGAAGCGGAGCTAATTTTTACGGCACTGGCTGAACTTTCTACGCGACAAATTGCTGAAAGTGAACGGGCAAAAGGATTTACGGAAAATGCAGTGGCTGGCAAGCGAGGTGGTGCAGTAGCAAAAAATGCCCGTAAGGAACTTGAGGCGGAAACAGGAAAATCAGTTATTACCGAAGAAAACTTTTTGCCGCCTGCAAAGCAGCAAAAGAGGTTGAAATCGTAGGTATATTATGCTGAACTTAGTTTTGTGTGGCGTTTTTGCAACTTTTTGCACTTTTGAAAAACGCCGAAAAATTCCTACCTTTACATGATAGACTAAATCATAAATAATCAATCAAAAATTACAAATTGCTATGCTAAACTTTGATTTTAACGCTCACGAAATTTGGTTTGTAACCGGTGCGCAGCTGCTGTACGGCGGCGATGCGGTAAAGCACGTTGATGCTCATTCCAACGAAATGGTAAAGGGGCTCAACGACTCGGGAAAACTGCCCGTAAAAGTTGTGTACAAAGGAACTGTAAACTCATCGGCAGAGGTTACCGCCACAATGAAAGCCGCGAACAATGAGGCAAAATGCATTGGCGTAATGACGTGGATGCACACTTTTTCGCCCGCCAAAATGTGGATTCACGGATTGCAGCAATTGAAAAAACCATTGCTGCACTTCCACACGCAGTTCAACAAAGAAATTCCTTGGGACACCATGGATATGGACTTTATGAACCTCAACCAATCTGCGCACGGCGACCGCGAATTTGGGCACATTGTTTCGCGCATGCGTAAGGCTTGTAAAGTAGTTGTTGGGCATTGGCAAGACCCGAAGACGCAGGAAAAAATTGCCGTATGGCAGCGCGTTTGCGCAGGCTGGGCCGATGCGCAGGACATGCTGCTCATTCGCCTTGGCGACCAAATGAACAACGTTGCCGTTACCGATGGCGACAAGGTGGAGGCCGAAATGTGCTTGGGCTACCACGTGGATTTTTGCAACATTGCCAAGGTGCGCGACTACCAAAACGATGTTACCGATGCGCAAATCAAGGAGCTGGTTGACGTTTACAAAAAGGAGTACGATTGCAGCGCAATTAAAGATGGCTCGGCAGAATATGAACAGGTGGTAAAAGCTGCGCGCATTGAAATTGCGCTTCGCCGCTTGCTGAAGGAAACCGGCGCAAAGGCATTCACCACGCACTTCGATAACTTGGACGGCATTGACCAGCTGCCCGGCTTGGCCTGCCAACGCTTGATGGCCGAGGGCTACGGCTTCGGCGCCGAAGGCGATTGGAAAACGGCTGCGCTTGCCCGCACCATGTACGTGATGGGTCAGGGTTTGCCCAAGGGCTGCTCGTTTTTGGAGGATTATACGCTGAATTTCGACGGTGCAAACAGCGCAATTCTTCAGGCACACATGCTCGAAGTTTCGCCCATGATTGCTGAGCACAAGCCAAAGTTGGAGGTGCACAAGCTGGGCATTGGCGGAAAAAATCCTCCCGCTCGCTTGGTGTTTACCTCAAAGCAGGGCGAAGGCGTGGCTTCAACTGTGGTGGATATGGGCAACCGTTTTCGCCTAATTGTTAACAAGGTAGATTGCATAAAAAGCAAGCCGCTGCCGAAGCTTCCGGTAGCTTCGGCGTTGTGGATTCCGCGCCCCAACTTCGAGGTGGGCGCAGGCGCGTGGATTATCGGCGGCGGTACGCACCACTCGGCATTTTCGTATGATTTGACCGTTGAATACTGGCAGGATTACGCCGAAATTGCCGGCATCGAAATGCTGACCATTGACGAAAACACAACGATTGACAGCTTCAAAAAAGACATTCGCATAAACGAGGTGTACTATATGCTGAGCAAGGCGTTGCAGTAATTTTTTTGAAATGAAAAATAGAAGTTTAGGAAGTCTAAGAAGTTTAAGAATAGACTCCTTCCTAAACTTCCTAATCTTCTTAAACTTCATTTGGAAATGAACAAATTCGTTATCGGTTTAGACTACGGCTCGGATTCGTGCCGCGCCATTGTGGTCAATGCGCTTACGGGCGAAGAAATGGCTACCGCAGTGCATCATTATTCGCGTTGGAAGCAAGGAAAATACTGCGACCCCAAGAGCAACCGCTACCGCCAGCACCCGCTGGATTACGTGGAGGCAATGGAGGAAACCATTCGGCAGTCGCTAAAAAAATGCGCGCCCGAGGTGGCGAAAAACGTGGTGGGCATTTCGTTTGACACTACCGGCAGCACGCCTGCACTGGTGGATAAAAGCGGAACGCCGCTTGCGCTGCTGCCCGAGTTTGCCGAAAATCCCAACGCCATGTTTGTGCTGTGGAAAGACCATACCGCCATTGCTGAAGCCGCAGAAATAAACGCTTTGGCAAAAAAGTGGGAGGTGGATTACACCGCTTACGAAGGCGGAATTTATTCTTCAGAATGGGTGTGGGCAAAGGTGCTGCATGTGCTGCGTGAGGACGAGGCAGTGCGCCGTGCAGCTTACTCGTGGGTGGAGCACTGCGACTGGATGCCCGCAATTCTTACCGGAAATACCGCGCCCGAAAAAGTATCGCGCAGCCGCTGCGCTGCAGGGCACAAAGCTATGTGGCACGAGAAGTGGGGCGGACTTCCTTCGGAAAAATTCTTGACCACGCTCGACCCGCTGCTGACAGGCTACCGCGATAAACTATATACAGAAACCTGCCCGAGCAACCACAAGGCTGGCGAGCTTACCAAGGAGTGGGCTGACCGCCTTGGACTGCCCGCAGGCATTGCCGTTGGCGTAGGCGCCTTCGACTGCCACCACGGCGCGGTGGGCGCCGAAATCAAGCCCTACACCTTTGTGCGTGTCATTGGCACCTCCACCTGCGACATTATGGTGGTAAAGCCCGAGGAAATGAAGGATAAGCTCATTCCCGGCATTTGCGGTCAGGTGGACGGCTCGGTTATTCCCAACATGATTGGCCTCGAAGCAGGGCAATCTGCCTTTGGCGATATTTACGCTTGGTTCAAAAAAGTGCTGGCATTCCCCATCGAAAATATTTTGGCAAAAACGAAGTTAGTAGATGAGGCTACGCGCCAAAAGTTGGTTGATGAAGCGTTGGACAAAATTATTCCTGCGCTTACCGCCGAAGCCGAGCGCGTGCCCGTGGAGGAAAGCCTAATTGTGGCCACCGACTGGATGAACGGTCGGCGCACGCCCGACGCCAACCAGCTGCTCACAGGCAGCATTGCAGGCTTGAGCTTGGGCAGCAGCGCGCCGCTCATTTTCAGAGCCTTAGTTGAAGCTACAGCCTTCGGTTCCAAGGCCATTGTTGACCGCTTTGTGAGCGAGGGCGTGCGCATTGACAGCGTGATAGGTATCGGCGGCATTTCGCTCAAGTCGCCCTTTGTGATGCAAACGCTCGCCGACGTGCTCAACATGCCCATCAAGGTGTGCAAAACCGAGCAGGCGTGCGCCTTTGGCGCCTCTATGTTTGCCGCGGTGGTGGCCGGCGTTTACACAAAAGTGGAAGACGCGCAGGCAGCCATGGCGCAGGGTTTCGCCTCCGAATATATTCCAAATGCAGGTAGCCACAAAGCCTACATGAAGCTGTACGAGGAGTACAAAAAACTGGGAAAGTTTAGCGAAGGAAAATA
>JAITVR010000158.1 GCA_031285695.1 Prevotellaceae bacterium | reverse complement strand
CCGCCGCCGGCCAGCACTTTTTTAATGGTGGGCGCGGCTGCGCGAATGCGCGTGTCGTCGGTAATTTCGAACTTGTCGTTGAGCGGAACGTTGAAGTCAACGCGAATGATGGCGCGCTTTCCGCCGAAGCTGTACGTGTCGATGCTTTGCATGTTTTTTTAGTTTATAAAGTTTGTAAAGTTGCAAGTTTAAAGTGCGCTTTGCGCAAAAAGAAGCCCAAAGTTAATGATTTTTTTCATATTTGTCATGCTGAGCAAAGCGAAGCATCTCACGTTCGCACAACAATGATGTTTTACCACAGCTTGAGATGCTTCACTTCGTTCAGCATGACAGCCTTTGAGATTATATCGTTTTTCGCATTTTTGCCTCGGGAATGTTGAGCGTTTGGCGGTATTTGGCCACCGTTCGGCGGGCAAGGGTGTAGCCCTTTTTCTCCAGTTTTTTCATGATTTCTGCGTCCGAAAGCGGATTTTTTTTGTCCTCGGCCGCCACCAAATCCTTCACTTCTTTTTTGATGGCGCGCGTCGAAATTTCTTCGTCATCGCTGGTTTGCGCCGCTTTTGAAAAGAAAAATTTGAGCGGAAAAATGCCGAAGTTGGTTTGCACGTACTTGCTGTTTACCACGCGCGAAATAGTAGAAATATCGTAGCCCGTAACCTCCACCACCGCCTTGTACAGCATGGGTTTGAGCGCAGCCTCATCGCCCGTTGTAAAAAAATCTTTTTGCCGCTCCACAATCACGCTCATCACCTCGGTCAGCGTTTGGTAGCGGCGCTGCACAGCATCAATAAACCAGCGCGCATCGCCCAACTTTTTGCGCACAAATTCCGAGGCTTCTTTATCCTTTGCGTACGTTTTGAGCAGCAGCTTGTACTCCTTGCTCACGCGCAGGTCGGGCGCGTTGCGCGCAGTGAGGCTTTGCTGCAATTCGCCGTCCTTATATTCTACCAAAAAATCGGGAGTAACGGCCGGCGCAATGTCCGTTGTATCCTCGGTAAAGCTGGCGCCGGGCTTGGGGTTGAGCTTGGTGATTTCGGCAATAGCCTGCTTCAATTCTTTCTCCGAAATGTTGAGCGCAGCGCAAATTTTTTCGTACCGTTTTCCGGTAAAATCATCAAAATGTTTTGCAATAATTTGGGTTGCCAACTCCACCGAAAACGTGCTCTCTTCTTTTGCCTCAAGCTGCAGCAGCAGGCACTCCTGCAAGTCGCGCGCGCCAACGCCCGCCGGCTCTAAATCTTGAATGATGTACAGCACTTCGCTCAGCGCATTTTCGCTCACCGTTTTGCCTTCGGAAAAAGCAATATCGTCCGCCACATCGCTCAGCGGGCGGCGCAGGTAGCCATCGCTATCTAAGCAATCAATAAGAAATTCGCCCATTTCGCGCTGCTGCGCGCTCAGCGCACGAAGCGAAAGTTGCATGCGCATGAGCTCGTGAAAGTCCATGCTGTCGGGGCTTACAGCAATTCTGTCCTTTGTTTCAAGCGGCTGATTGTTGTCCAGCAGCCGGTAGCGCGGCACCTCGTCGGTGGCGGTAGAAACGGGAATTTCAACATCTTCAACCTCCTCCTCCAGCGCAGGATTGTCCTCAATTTCCTCCTTCACGCGCCGCTCCAAACCCAGCACCGGCAGCTCCAGCAGCTTTATTTGCTGAATTTGCTGCGGCGAAAGTCGCTGCTGCTGGCTTAGCTTTTGTGTAAGAAGTTGCTTCACTTAGTGGAGAGTGGAGAATTGAAAGTTGAGAGTTATTTTTTTAGCGATGCTTTTGTAGTTTTTACGATGCTAACAAGCAATCGAAGTAGCTCATCGCAATCGGCATGTACGGATTGAAATTCTTCTTTCGATAAAAAATCGCTATCCTTTAGCAGCATCAACCAATACTCCGTTTCGTTTGCCTCTTTTAAGGCAATATTCATTTTATTCAAAAAATCTGCTTTGGATTGCGCATGCTCCGCCTCTTTGACCAATGCGCCCACTGCCGTGCCGCTTCGCAAAATTTGTTTGGATAGTACAAACTCTTTTTTCTCGCTACAAAGCCACTTGTACAAAGCAATTACTCGCAGCGCAAATTTATATGATTTTGGCGCAACAACTTTTTCCATCTTCTTTCACTCTCAATTCTCCACCTTCAACTCTCCACTCTTTTTAGAATTCTGCGCTTTTCGGTGTGCGTGGAAATGGAATTACATCGCGAATATTGGCCATGCCGGTAACGAAGAGCAGCAGCCGCTCGAAGCCAAGCCCAAAGCCGCTGTGCGGCGCGCTGCCAAAGCGGCGCGTATCAATGTACCACCACAGGGTCGAAACGTCCATCTTCAGCTCGTCAATGCGCGCTTGCAGCTTTTCGAGGCTTTCCTCGCGCTGCGAACCACCAATGATTTCGCCGATTTTTGGGAACAAAACATCCATGGCGCGCACGGTTTTTCCGTCCTCGTTTTGCTTCATGTAAAAAGCCTTGATGTCCTTTGGGTAGTTGGTCAAAATTACCGGTTTTTTGAAGTGCTTTTCCACCAAATACCGTTCGTGCTCGCTCTGCAAATCGATGCCCCACTTTACAGGAAACTCAAATTTTTGTCCGCTTGCTTCGAGAATTTTTACGCCTTCGGTGTAATCCAAGCGCACAAAATCGGTGCTGCAAACGCTTTGCAGGCGTTCGATTAGCTCCTTATCGTACATGTCGTTGAGGAACTTCAAATCGTCCATGCAGCTATCCAGCGCATATTTTACTAACGATTTTATAAAATCCTCGGCCAAATTCATGTTGTCCTCAATTTCGTAAAACGCCATTTCGGGCTCAATCATCCAAAACTCGGCCAAGTGGCGCGGCGTATTGCTATTTTCGGCGCGAAAAGTGGGGCCAAAGGTGTAAATTTCGCCCAAGGCCATGGCGCCAAGCTCGCCTTCGAGCTGCCCCGAAACCGTAAGGCTCGTGTGCTTTCCAAAGAAATCCTGCGCGTAATCCACCTCGCCATTTTCGGCGCGCGGCGGATTTTTTACATCAAGCGTTGTTACCTGAAACATGGCGCCTGCACCCTCGGCGTCCGAAGCGGTAACAATGGGCGTGTGCAGGTAGGCAAAACCATTGTCGTTGAAATACTTATGAATGGCAAACGCCATGGCGTGGCGAATGCGCAGCACCGCGCCAAAGGTGTTGGTACGCGGGCGCAGGTGCGCTATTTCGCGCAAAAATTCGAGCGTGTGCCCCTTCTTTTGCAGCGGATATGTTTCAACATCGGCAGCGCCGTATAATTCAATGTTAACTACTTGAATTTCAACACTTTGACTACCGCCTTGTGAAGCTACTAAGGCTCCTTTTGCGCAAATGCAGGCTCCGGTGGTAACGCCCTTCAGCGCGTCTTCGCTGATTTTTTGCAGGTCCACCACCAGCTGAATATTGTTGATGGTAGAGCCATCGTTGAGCGCAATAAACGCCACGTTTTTGTTGCCGCGCTTGGTGCGCACCCAACCTTTTACCACCACATCTTTTCCTACCTCGCCGCCGCTGAGCAGCGCAGCAATCTTAGTTCTTCCCGGGGTCTTCATTTTAATTGAGAGTTGAAAATTGAGAGTTGAAAATGAATTTTCTTGTGTTGCAAAAGTACAAAAAAAGGGGGGATTTTTCAACTCATTCTCCACTCTCCATTCTCCACTCTCAATTGTTTTGACTTTCAGCTATATAAAAAATGTTAATAAAATGTTAGCAAATTAGCTAAAGCGGATATAAATACTTATCTTTGTAAGATATTCTACACATTAGCTTTTTTATGCACATGAATAAAAGGCGACTTCTTCTACTTTTTTTGCTGCCTATGCTGATGGCTGCGCCGCGCGCGCATGCACAGCAGGAGCTGCAGCTTAGCCAGTACATGTTTAACGGGCTTACGCTGAACCCCGCGCTGGCGGGCAGCCGCGAGGCCTTCAACGCGCAGCTGATGTACCGCATGCAGTGGGCCGGCATGGGCGACGGCGCGCCGGCCTCGTACACCGGCTCGGTGGACGGCACGGTTACGCAGCGCAACAGCATGGGCTGGGGCCTATCGGTGGTGGGCGAGCAAATGGGGCTGATGAAAACCATGGGCGCGTATGCCAGCTACTCGTTTCGCATTCGGCTCAACTCGGCAGGCGACCGCCTAAGCCTTGGACTTTCGGCCGGCGCCATGCAGGAAAGCTTTGGCGGTGTCGATTTTTTTGAAGAAGACGCTCAAGGCAACCTCATATACAACCCCGACCCTACGCTGGAAAAGGAGTCGCGCATGCGCCCCGACTTTCGCGTGGGCGCCTACTACAGCATGGGGCGCATGCTCTATGCGGGAGTTTCAGCATCGAATTTGGGCAGCTTTCTTAGCCTCGACTCGCTGCAAAATCCATACATTTACGTCAACCTTGGTGGAAATTTTTACTTAGGCGAAAAGTGGAAGCTATCGCCCTCAACGCTGCTTACCGTGCCGCTTGACGACCGCATGCTGCTTGACTTTAACCTGGCCGCCACCTTTGCCGACCGCTTTTGGCTGGGCGCAGGGCTGCGCACCACGCTGCCCGTAGGCAAAAGCAAATACCCCGACACCGAAATGCTGAGCTCCGTAGCCCTTATGGCCGAGGTGTGGGTAACCCACGCCCTGCGCATTGGCTACTGCTACGACTACGGCATTGGCCGATTTACGGGCGCGCAGAGCGGCAGCCACGAAATTTCGCTGGGCATTACGCTGGCGCGAAAAATTAAAAAGAGCACCAGCCCAAGGGAGGGAGAGTAGGGGTTAACCGGTGTGATGAGTGGAAATATAAGGAAGTTCAACAGCTAAGGATTCCTTAACTGTTGAACGAAATTATTTAAATGAACCTGTTGTGCATTTAGTTAAATGAGTAATTTAATAGCAATAGAGTACCAAGGTTTTGAGCAAATCAAGCACACGGACGAGGCAGGCAACGAGTTTTGGTTTGCCCGCGAGTTGGCTGTGGTGTTGGAGTACGCCGAATGGCGGAATTTTTCAAAGGTGGTTGACAGGGCTATGCTTGCCTGCCAAAATAGCGGACATAAGGTTTCGCATCAATTTGTTGAGGTTAACAAATTGATAGAACACGGCAAGGGTGGAAAGCGAAAAGTTGTTGATTACCAGCTATCACGCTATGCTTGCTACCTCATTGTGCAAAACGGCGACCCACGAAAGGAGGTTATTGCCACAGGGCAGACCTACTTCGCCATTCAAACGCGCAGGCAGGAGGTGGCAGACTACTTCAACCAGCTGGACGAGGATAATAAGCGGTTGGTTATTCGTGGCGACATCAAGCAGTGGAACCAAATGTTGGCCGAAACCGCGCACAATGCGGGCGTGATTACCGACGATGAATTTGCACAGTTTCAAAACGCAGGATACATGGGGCTGTACAACGGCGAAACGGTGTTGGACATACACCGCCGTAAGCGGCTGTCGCCCAAGCAAAAAATTCTTGACCACATGAACAGTCAAGAGCTCATTGCCAACCTGTTCAGAATATCGCTAGCGGAAGAAAAAATACGCACTGAGCAGGTGCAGGGTACTTACGCCGCCACCGCTACGCACAACCAAGTGGGGCGCGAGGTGCGCCGCGCCATTGAGCGCGTGGGCGGCACGCTGCCCGAGGAGCAGCTCACTCCCAACAAAAGTATTGAACAGGTGCAGCGTGAGCAGCTAAACCGGCTCAAGGCACAAAAAACGCTAATGCTTGACGAGTAAGATTTTTATTCTTTCAGAAAAAATGAAAAAGATTCGCAATATGAAAAAGTTTTTTTCGATAATTTTTGTGGCAACTTTGCTTTGCACCGTAGGAAGTGCAGCGGCGTGGGGACAAACAAAACACACCGATGAAGAGGGCATTGAGTATGGCATTCGAATTTCTAAAACAGACGACTGCTACTTCAACCCGTGGCACCTTAGCGAAGAGAATCCGGAGCGTGAAAACGTAGCAAGCGTTACCATTTCTCTAATAAGTAGCAGCGGCGGCGTTATCACTGCTGCAGAAAAGACCATAGAGCTTGATTTATCCACCATCAACCTAAGCAACGCTGTTGAGTTTGTTACTCCTATTGGTAGCTACACCTACGATGGTAGCAACCTGATAAAGTTCACAATTCCTACCGGTACAAGCATAGGCACCATAACCACTAACCTATCCTTTAAGGCAATAGCCCTTGCTCCAAATGATGCTTCAAAATCCTATACAGCTTCTGCAAGTGTTACATCTGGCGCTAATGGCACAAACTCAATAGCTTCGACACCGCTGACTGTTGACATATCGCAGGCGCCGGCTGTTTTGCTTCCACTCCAACCCGAAGTGAATGGTAGCGATGTGCTGCTCATTAACGGCACACCAACCATTGT
>JAITVR010000106.1 GCA_031285695.1 Prevotellaceae bacterium | reverse complement strand
ATAGTAAGCGTTTTTTTTAAATGGTTAAAGTCAGTGGGCTGTAGCCTGTGGAGCGCTTTTGCCACAAGCTTAATTTACCTCATTCGCAAGTCGCTGTGGTTGGCGCTGTTTGTTGTGTTGGGCGCAGGCGTAGCGTGGTTTTTTTGTAAATCTTCGCCAAAATTCTTCTCCTCGTCGGCCATTGTAAGCTCCAATAGCATGGAAACTACCTTGGTAGTGGACAAGCTGAAAACGCTGAATTTTCTTTTTGGCACAAAGCAGTACGAGGTGCTTACCTCCATTTTGCACATTAGCGAAAGCGATGTGGCGCAAATCAAATCGCTCAGCGGCTACTACGGCGTGGTGCGCAGAGGCGGCGAGATGCCCGTTTTTTACGTTGAAAAATTTGACCCGCGCGACACATCGTTACACATTTCGCCCAACTACTTTAAGGTTACGGCGCACGTGTACAACGAAGATGTGTACCCTGCGCTAAGCAGTGCGCTGGTAAGCTACCTCGGCAGCAGCAGCTTTGGGCAGCAAGCCAACGCGCTGCGCGATGAGCAGATAAAGGAAAAAATAGCCAACACCGACCGCGAAATTGCTGCGATGCAGCAGGCCATGATTTCGCACAATTCTGCCAATAAAGCAGCGTTTCCCATTGTTACCAACGAAAAGCAAAAGAGTGAATTGGTGCAAATGCAGGAAGCACTAACGCTGCTGTACGAGCGCAAAAACGAGCTGGCGCGCCAAAATACGCTGTTTACCGCACCCACCACCGTAGTGGCCGATTTTAGCAAAACATACGTTCCTGCCAACCGCAGCCGATTTTACATATTTACCGGCGCGGGTCTTGCCTTCGCGCTGGGGCTCATTGGCCTGCTGCTGTGGGACAACCGCAAAAAGTTGGTAGCCGCTATTTGCGAAAAAAAGTAGCCGCTCATGACAAAAAAGTCACTGCTTATCCTTGCGTTTTTCGCCGTATTTTTTTCGGCTTTCGCCCAAAAAAAGCAGCCCGACTTTACTGATGTTGTCAGCGCGCCCAACCCTTGGGCCGATTCGATTTTAAGCACGCTGAGCACGCGCGAAAAAATTGGGCAGCTATTCATGCCTGCCGCTTACTCCAACAAAAACGGCGCGCACATTGCCGAAATTTCTAAGCTAATAGCCGAGCAAAAAGTTGGCGGATTGTGCTTTTTTCAGGGCTCGGCACAAAAGCAGGTTGAGCTAACCAACTACTACCAACGCCTGGCCGATGTTCCGCTTCTTCTCAGCATGGACGCCGAGTGGGGCGTGGGCATGAGGTTGGACAGCGTAACCAACTTCCCCTTTCAAATAGCGATGGGCGCCACCGCCGACGACTCCTTGGTGTACCGCGTGGGCGCAGAAGTGGCGCGGCAGTTTAAGCTGCTGGGCATGCACGTTAACTTTGCGCCGGTGGCCGATGTGAACAGCAACCCGCTCAATCCCGTTATCAACGCGCGCTCCTTTGGCGAAGACAAGGAAAGCGTAACGCGCAAGTGCCTTGCCTACACCCGCGGCATGCAGGATAATGGAATTTTGGCCTGCGCCAAACATTTTCCCGGACACGGCAACACCGAAACCGACACGCACCACGCCATTGCTAAGCTCAGCATGGGGCTCGACACGTTTTACAACGTCGATTTATATCCCTTCAAAAAGCTCGTTGATGGAAAAGTTGCGGGCGTAATGGTAAGCCACCTCAGCGTTCCCGCCTTGGATACAAGCGGAGAAATTGCCACTTTGTCGCCTCGCTTGAACGACAGTATTTTACATAAGTATTTGAATTTCAATGGATTAACATTTACCGATGGCATGCAAATGCGCGCCGTTACCAACCACTACCAAAGCGCGCAGGCCAACCTGCACGCGCTGTTGGCGGGAAACGACATGCTCGTATTTCCCATAAATATTGTTGAAAGCATTGACACGATTGAGCAGGCGATAAACAGCGGAATTTTTTCCATGGAAATGCTCAACGAAAAATGCCTGCGCGTGCTCAAAGCCAAGCACTACGTGGGTTTGAGCAAAAGAAAAATAGTTAAGCAGCGCGATTGGAGCAAGGCGCTCAACCCGCGCAGCGCGCAGCTGCTGCGTACGCAAATTATTGAAAATGCGGTAACGCTGACCAAAAACGACAAGGATTTTCTTCCGCTAAAACGCTTGGATACGCTAAAAATTGCCTACTTGGAAGTTGCCAAAAGCAACGCCGGCAACGAATTTTACAACACCGCGCAGCTTTACGCCAACGTTGATTTTTTTCGCGTTGACCAAACAAAACCTTTTACCTACGATTCGCTCAACGTTCTTTTAAAAGATTGCAATACGCTGATTGTTGGGTATTTAGATATTGAGCAACGTCGCCCAAATATTGGCTTTGGTATGGACAGCGCGTTTTGCAAGTGGCTAACGCAGCTGGCAGCCACCAAAAACACTGTGCTGGTGCAGTTTGCCAACCCCTACACCTTGGCGCGCTTGGGCACGCTTGCGCCTTTTAAAAGCGTGCTCATTGCCTACAATGGCGGCGACGATTACCAAAAAGTTTCGGCGGAAGCCATATTTGGCGGTCTGGCGTTCAAGGGCAAAAGTCCCGTAATGGTGCCCGACCTTGTTGCGCTTGGGCAAGGAGTTGAAACGCAGCAAACGCGCCTAAAATATGGCTCGCCCGAGGAGTTGGGCCTTAAGCCTGAAATGCTTAAAAGTGTTGACTCACTTGTGCAGCAAGCTATTGATATGAAGGCGTTTCCCGGCTGTCAAGTGTTGGCGGTGCACAAGGGCGTGGTTTTTTACCAAAAATCGTTTGGCTACCACACCTACGAGCACAAAACGCCCGTGCGCAACAGCGATTTGTACGATATGGCCTCGGTAACCAAAGTTACCGCAACGCTCCCTGTTTTTATGCAACTACTTGATAATCAAGATGTTAAGTTGAATGATAATTTGGGGAAACACGTAAAATTTAAGCTCGGCAAAAAAAGTAACAAGTACAAGCTCTCGCTGCGGAACCTGCTGCTGCACCAGTCCGGCCTCAAAGCGTGGATGCCGCTGCACGTGGAGTTTATGCAGCCCGTTTTTCCGCACGAAATGCTGCTGAGCGCTACGCAAAACGAGGCGCACCCATTTAAGCTGTACGCCAAAACCTACCTCAATAAGTTTCACACGCTTGACACAGCGATGTTTAGCACCGCATTTTCGCCAAAATTTTCTAACCCTGTAGCTGCCGGAATTTTTGCGAGTAACGCTGTAAAGGTCAAAGCCTTTAGGCTGATGGACGAAACCGAGCTGCAAAGCAAAACGTACAGGTACAGCGATTTAGGTTTTTACTACCTGCAGCGCGTGGCCGAAAATAAGCTTGGTGCACGCTTAGACACCTTGTCCAACGACTTTATTTACAAAAAGTTGGGAATGACGCGCACCACTTTTTTGCCGCTGCAAAAATTTGAGCTTACGCAAATTGTGCCCACCGAGCACGAGTATCCCTTTCGCCACCAGCTTATTCACGGCTACGTGCACGACCATGGCGCGGCCATTATTGGCGGTGTGGCGGGGCATGCGGGCGTTTTTTCTACCGCCAACGATATGGCAAAAATCATGCAAATGTACCTGTGGCGCGGCCGCTACGGTGGCGAGCAGCTTATTAATCGCAAAACGGTGGACGAATTTACCGCCTACCACGATTTGAAAAAAGGCAACCGCCGCGGCTACGGCTTCGATAAGCCCGAGCCCAACCCAAAAAAGGGCAACCCTGTGTGCGCCGAAGCTTCGGCCGACAGCTACGGCCATTCGGGATTTACCGGCACCTTTGTGTGGGTGGACCCGCAGCGCGATTTGGTGTATATTTTCCTCTCCAACCGCGTGCACCCCGACTACAACAACAACCTCATTAGCACTACCAACGTGCGCACCAACATTCTGCGCGAATTTTTGCTGGCTATTGATAGGGCAAAAAAGTAGCAATGTTTTGCTTTGTTTTCACAATACTTTTTTCTACTTTTGTATAAATGAAACGCAACATGTTGCACACGCAAAACATACTAACGTAAAACGTAGCCGCCGAAGTCGCTTTCGGCATTTTTTTTGCCCCAACCGCACGTATGACCGATAGCTACCGCACCATAGCCGCACCCGCCGAGGGCGCGTACAAGGACAAGGGCAGCAAGTTTACCGCCTACGCTTTTCCGGTAGAAAACGAGCTGCAGGTGAAGAATTTGGTGGCAAGGCTGAAGAAAGATTTTTACGATGCGCGACACCATTGCTACGCTTACCGCATAGGAAAAAACGGAGCACAATTTCGTGCCAACGATGACGGCGAGCCAAGCGGAACGGCCGGAAAGCCCATACTTGGTCAGCTGCTATCGGCCGATGTAACCAATGTTTTGGTGGTGGTGGTGCGCTACTTTGGCGGCACGCTGCTGGGCACATCGGGGCTGATTGCGGCGTACAAAAATGCTACCGCCGATGCTTTGGTAAACGCACAAATTGTAGAGCGCACGTGGAATGCAGAGGTTACATTTGATTTTGCCTACGAGCAAATGAACGCGGTAATGAAGGTGGTGAAGGACGAGCGGCTGCAAATTATTTCGCAAAATTTTGGCGATACAGTTTGCCAAATTACGCTAAGCGTGCGCGAAAGTAAAATTCCAAATTTGAAATTTCAAATTCCAAATTTGGTGATTAGGACAATTTGAAACTTGAAATTTGAAATATGAAATCATTGGTTTCCATTACCGACTTCAACAAGCAGGAAATCCTTGCTGTGCTTGAGCGCGCCGCCGATTTTGAAAAAAATATTGACCAGCCGCTGCTGCGCGATAAAGTGGTGGCCACGCTCTTTTTTGAGCCGTCAACGCGCACGCGCTTGAGCTTCGAAACCGCTATTGGTCGCTTGGGTGGGCACGTGATTGGCTTTTCGGACACGAGCAACACCAGCATTACCAAGGGCGAAACGCTGAAAGACACCATAATGATGGTGGCCAACTACGCCGACCTAATTGTGATGCGCCACCCGCTGGAGGGCGCGGCGCGCTACGCTGCCGAAATTTCGCGTGTGCCCATCATTAACGCAGGCGACGGTGCCAACCAGCACCCCACGCAAACGCTGCTAGACCTTTACTCCATACAAAAAACGCAGGGCACGCTTGAGGGGCTCAACATTGCCATGGTGGGCGACTTGAAGTACGGCCGCACGGTGCACTCGCTGCTGCAAGCAATGAGCTTGTTTCGCACGCGCTTTACCTTTATTGCGCCGCAGGAGCTAGCCATGCCGCAGGAGTACAAAAATTTGCTGCGCGAAAAAAACATTCCCTTCGACGAGCACACCGACCTTGCTGACAACATTGCCAACGCCGATATTATATACATGACGCGGGTTCAGCGCGAGCGCTTCCTTGACCCTATGGAGTACGAAAAGGTAAAAAACGTGTACGTGCTGCACAATAAAATGCTGGAAAAAACCAAGCCCAACGTAAAAATTTTGCACCCGCTACCTCGCGTAAACGAAATTGCGCCCGATGTGGACAGCAACCCAAAAGCGTACTACTTTACGCAGGCCGGAAACGGCGTGTTTGCTCGCATGGCAGCCATTTGTCACTTGTTGGAAAAGTAATTTAATTTCAAATTCCAAGTTTCAAATTCCAAATAATGCCACGGATAGACAAATTTGAAGATTTAAAAATTTGGCAAGATGCAAGAGTTTTCTGCCAAGATATTTTTCGCATTACAAATTACGATAATTTTTCGAAAGACTTTAGGCTAAAAGACCAAATAAAAGCATCGTCAGGCTCTATTATGGATAATATTTCCGAGGGGTTTGAGCGCGATGGAAATAAGGAGTTTGTACAATTTTTGAGCATTGCTAAAGGTTCATGTGGCGAGTCCCGCAGTCAGCTATACAGGGCTTTGGATTATAGCTATATTACTCAAAATGAATTTGAAATTTTACAGCAAAAAACGATAGAGCTATCCAAGGAACTGAAAGGGTTTATACAGTACCTTAAAAACACCGAAATGAGAGGCAACAAATATAAATAACCCGCCAATTTGGAATTTGAAACTTGAAATTTGGAATTCTTAAGCTATGAAAAAAGACGAAACGCATTTGGTAGTCAGCGCCATTAAAGACGGCACGGTAATTGACCATATTCCCTCAAGCAACCTGTTTAAGGTGGTCGAAATTTTGGCGCTCAACGGCTGCCAAAATCAGCTGACCATTGGCTCAAACCTTGAAAGTAAATTGCTCGGCACAAAGTCCATTATTAAAATTTCCGACCGCTTTTTTGAGGACGAAGAAATTAACCGCATTGCGCTGGTGGCGCCCAAGGCGAAGTTCAACATTATTCGCAACTACGAGGTGGTAGAAAAGCGCATGGTGGAAATCCCCGACCAAATTACGGGCATTGCCAAGTGCATGAACCCCAAGTGCGTAACCAACCACGAACCGGTAGCTACCAAGTTTAGCGTGGTATCGAAAAAAGATGTGCTGCTCAAGTGCGCCTACTGCGACAAGCTCACCGACCA